>JAJRVC010000071.1 GCA_024277475.1 Deltaproteobacteria bacterium | reverse complement strand
ATCGGCAGAAACGAAGCCCGTCGCATGGTTCGGCAAATAAAAGGCTACCGCCTGTTTCAGGGTTTCAGGGGCCGGCCCCGGGCCGATGTCGAAACCATTGAAAAATCACTGGTGAGTCTGTCGCATATGGCCACCAATCATCCGGAAATCATGGAGTTGGATATCAATCCCCTGCTGGTTCACGACCGGGGCCATGGTGCAACTGCGGCCGACTGCAGGATTATCCTGAAAAATCCGAAACCCGAAACCGAGGAAAAGAATAATGAACGACAAACGACAAACGACGAATGACGAATTAAGGAATTCTGTCGGATTTAAATTAAAAAGACAGAACATATTCCTTCGACATGTGATTTGATTGTTTTGTGTTTTTTTGACACAAAAACCTAAATCATCAGATACAGGGGCCTGACCCAAGAATTATATGGCACTCGAATCAGCCCGCATCCAAACCCTTCACCCCGTCATCCTTCCGGTTCCGGAACAGGTTCAAAAATACAAACCAAAGGACCGTGTCCTCTATCTTAGCCGGCATGCCCGCCGCGCCCTGGCAAGATCCGCCGACAAGTGTGGAATCCATACGGGTAAGCTCCTCAAGGATGAAAACGGCATGCCCTTGCCCTTTGGCGGCACATTTTGGTCCATTACTCACAAAACGCAATATGTCGGTGGCGTGGTGGCACCCATACCCATCGGCCTCGACATTGAAAGAATCCGTGATTTATCCCGGGGTCTTTTTCGGAAGACTGCCGTGGATCGGGAGTGGGCTCTGGCAGACATGAAAAAAAAGTCATTATTAACATTTTTTCGCTTCTGGACGTCGAAAGAGGCCGTGCTCAAAGCAACCGGAATCGGAATTAAAGACCTTTTGAAATGTCAGGTTCGTCAAATTCTGGACGACTGTCATCTGATCATTCATTATGAAGGCAAAGATTGGCTGATCGAGCATTTCTTTTATGACCGACACATCGCATCCATCGTACAAAATAGTTTTCACATAGATTGGGCCATCGAGAAGTAATTGTAACCGTTCACAGGTTCAAGGTTCAGCGTTCAGGGTTCCAGGCAAATCGCGTCGAACCATAGGTTTCACCCAATGGGTGAAAGCGGCCAATCCAAATAATTGAATATAAAGTTATGGAAATCAGCACGTTATAACCCCTGAACGCTGAACTTGGAACCGATTATCCTGCCGCCGTCACTTCCAGAATTCCCTTTTATCTTATCTCCTGTTCAAATAGATTTTTTCGCCGATCTGATGAACTTTAACGCCATAATTTCCCAGGGTTTTGGTCAACGGTCGACCGAATAAAAAATCGAGCATTTCAGAATCCAGTCCGCCTCTGGCAACAACCAGTTTGCGGATTTCAGCATCATAGCGGACAATTTCCAGCATTTTTTGCCGGGCATGGTTATTTTCGCTGCCGGCCAGATCTTCGATCAGAGGCTGGATCTTCTTATAGTCGCAGTGTGCCTGATGACCCTTAATTAAATCCCACAATCCTCTAACTTCTGATACGAGATCGTTTCGTGTCAGCCGGGTGTTTGCGTAAATTCGTTCGAGCTCACGGGTATCCCAGCATTTAAGAGCTCTGCACTCCAGCGGACGGTCGCCATATATAGTGCATTCTTTTTTCACTTCATCAAAAAACAAACACGTCCAGCTATCTTTTTTGCCCTTTATTTTAATTATATCCGAATCCATCGGCTTCAGACACCCTTTAACGTTGTCATGAACAAGTTCACCCTTACGGATAGTGTAAAGATATTTGGAGAGAATTTTTCCCTCTTCAATGAGCGTCCGATCTTCTCTGTGAAAACAGGGTCCCCCCTTTTCACAACAGGTTCCGCAGCGGATGCATTCCGTGATTGTTGCTCCGGGATCGAGGGTAGCCGGGTCATCCCTTTTTTTATTTTTTTTAGTTTTGAAATTCATGGACCGTAACTTTAGGTACTTTAGGTCATTTTAGACACTTATATGTAATAAAACCAACACTTCTTTTCAGGGAGGGGGCAGTGCCCCCGCGGAGCGGGATCTTCTACGGGCCCTCTGAACCCGGGTATCCACCCATACCGGTCCGCACACCGCCTCGGTTTTCCATTTCAAAGATTGATGGTTTTAGAGGCTAATTTGTGATAACAGAACTACTGCTGTCGATCACGAAAATAATAAGTCCAAAAACATCAAAAAACAACAATTAAGGGACAACTGGAAACTTTGGATTCCCAAAAAGATAATCGATCCGGCTTTGGCCGGTCCGGAAGATATAAAAGAGGATGTCACAGTTAAAACCGGGTTTGAAATTATAACCCACCGGTTGGATTTTTCCGAGCTGCCGCTGGAAATAAGCGGTGATGCGGACCGCTATAACCACCGTGATTCCAATAAATTATGGAACGCCGAAAAAAACATATCGACTTAATTTTGCAGCGCCCCGGAAGATTCCTGTGGAGAGTGCTCGTTGGCTTTAAGCACAACCAGGGGTTGCTGTTAGCCGGAGCGGTTGCCTACTACACCCTTTTGTCCCTAATCCCTATGCTGGCTCTCATACTGGTGGGGCTGTCGCATTTCATCGAAGAAGGACAGCTGTATAACACCATACTCACCAATTTGAAGCTGGTGATACCCGCCTATGCGGAAAGTGTGGCCGGTCAAGTGTGGGGTTTTCTTGCACGCCGCCAGCTTGTGGGAATTGTCGGGATTCTGATTATGCTGTTTTTCAGTTCCATGGCCTTTACCGTACTTGAAAGCGCCATGGCTGTCATATTCTCCCACCGAGCCAGAAAACACCGCCGCCATTTTCTGATCTCTGCCATCATTCCGTACGTCTATATTTTTCTGCTGGGCCTTGGATTATTGATAATCACCATAATTGCCGGAGCATTGGGTACGCTGTCGGCCAAACATTTAATTTTTTTGGGCTGGGATCTGAGCCTGGCGGGCACTTCCAGATTTATGCTGTATTTGTCGGGTCTGGCGGGGATGGTGATCATGCTGACCTCTTTCTACCTTGTTATGCCCGTGGGTCGCATATCCGTCCGGTACGCCTTGGCCGGCGGCACTACCGCCACCCTGTTGTGGGAAATTATCCGGCATATTCTGGTATGGTATTACTCCAACATATCTCTGGTCAACGTGATTTATGGTTCCCTGGCAACCGCCGTGGTAGCCTTGCTGAGCATTGAAATAGCAGTGATTATCCTGTTGTTGGGCGCCCAGGTGATCGCTGAATTCGAACGCAGCATCATTGAAACCACCGAACCGGACCCATCCGGCCATGATAATGGCTCATGAATCGGCATGACTCCGGCCAAGGGGGCGGGCGGACCTGCCTGCTGTATGAAGTGGCGGTTTCCCCGCAAGGATCTTCGTCACTCTTAAAGTCTCGCTTTGGTATTGACCTCTGTCGAATAATTTGAGATAGAAGGGATTCTTTAAAAAAACGGTTGAGGTGAAAAAATTGGTTTTGATCCGGGTTCGATGGTTTCTTCTGTTTTGGCTCGTTTTGCTGAACTTCTCCGGGCCGGCTGCGCTGGCGGGTGATGACAAAAACGAGAATAGTACTGATAGATACAAATGGTTTTTGACCGTCTATGGCGGCGCCCACGCCCAGGACGATATCGGAGATGTTTTCACATTTCAGGCCAAATTCGAGGATAGCGACTATCTTGTTGTGGCGGCGCTCGCTCGGGAATTCTGGTACTATAAAAAATATATCAGCTTCGAGGCCGAGGGCCAGATCGGCAAGCACTTTGACAACGATACCTTTTGGGAATTCAATGGTCTGATTATCGGACGCTGGCACGCGTTTCCCTGGAACAAATACGTGAACACCAGCTTTGCGATAGGCGATGGTCTGTCCTGTTACACCGAGGTTTCTAAAGTAGAAAAAGAAAACGATAAACATGCTCAGAAGACACTCAATTACCTTCTGTTTGAACTTGCCCTGGGTCTGCCCCAGTATTCCCGGTGGAATCTGGTGGTGCGTATTCACCACCGCTCGTCGATCTTCGGATTATACGGAGCCAGCGGATCAAACTACGTAACCGGCGGTATCAAGTACGGTTTCTAATCAAACCGCCTTAAAGCTTCCGGATTTAGCCTGCTGAGATTTGATGAATATGATGTTTATATTCCCATAATTGTTTTAAATCGACAAATATTGGATACAAAATGTCAGGCTGGAAAAAAATACTCCTTACCACAGTCCTGTTGATTATTGCCCTGATCCTAGCGCTTTATGCGTTTCTGTCCTTTTACGATTTTAACAACTTCAAACCGGCGATTGCCGGGGTCGTCAAGGATGCCATCGGTCGCGAACTGACCATCTCCGGCAATGTCGAATTTGAGCTCGGTATCCGGCCGACCCTTGTCGTTGAGAACGTGAGCCTGCAAAATGCATCCTGGAGCTCAACTCCGGATCTGGCGCAGGTAAAGCGTCTTGAAGTTCAGATCGCTGTTTTACCCCTGATCATCGGAAAATTTGATTTTGCCCACCTGGTCCTTGTAGAACCGGCTGTGATTGTAGAATTTAACAGTTCCGGGACGTCCAACTTCTCATTTGATACTTCCAGCGAGGAAAAAGATGAATCGGCGATACCTCCCCCGCCGCTGATATTCAGCGATGTTTTGATTGAAAAAGGTCTTTTTACTTATAAGGACGTCAAGTCGAGCTTTAATTTTTCTGTTCGAATTGACCGCCTGGCGGCTGAAATACCCGGATTTGATAAACCGTTGCAGCTGAAATTTAAGGGCGCCTTTGATGATGTCCCGTTAACCCTCGATGGAACCGTCGGTCCCATTTGGGCCTGGGTCGAGCCGGGGTATTCATTGCCGGCTAATTTTACTGTTAAGTCAGCCGGTACGTCCGTCAGGATAAAGGGCGAACTTCGCGATCCTGTTAACTTAAAAGACCTGACATTTGATATTGCAGCCCGGGGATCATCAGTTTCCGAAGTCGCCAAACTGGCAGGGCTGCCCGATGTGCCGGAATTAGGTGCTTTTAAACTGGACGTCAGGGTGAGCGATCCTGAAGATCATCTGGGAGTTGAAAAGCTGAATATCCAGATCGGGACCGAAGAACTTGCCGCAATATCGCTGACCGGTGACATCAAAGACCTATTCGCTCTGCAGGGAATTAATCTGAATTTCAGTGTCTTGGGCAAAGATTCGACCAAGCTGACACAATTCGGCCTCCCGGCGCTGCTGGAGCGGGGTGCCTTCCGGGTTAGCGCCCGGATTTCGGATACTGAGGCTAAAGTAATTACCGTCAGCGATCTAAGCGTCGTCCTGGGTGAAAATGAGTTTAACGGACAGGTAAATCTAAACCTGGCAGAAAAGATACCTTTTTTAACGGCCGGGCTGGCATCACAAAAGTTCAGGTTCGGACAATTTAATCTGGATCTTAAAATGACAGGTCCGGTTGAAAAACCGGCCATTAAAAAACTCGATCTTAAAATCGGCACTCCTGATCTGGCCGAGATTCATCTAAACGGTATCATTGACGACCTGATAAAACTGCAAGGGGTCAATATTGACTTCCAGGCTCGCGGCAAAGATCTGGCCAATTTAGAGCAAGTGATCGGGCAGCCGCCACCGGTTCGGGGTTCCTTCAGTGCCGCCGGCAAGGTTCTTATCCCGGTCCACAAGAATCTCGAGATTCCCGATCTGAAGATTACCATTGGGAAAAACGATATCAGGGGATCCCTGAATCTGGATTTAAGAGGCGTTCGCCCGCAGCTGAAGGCAAAATTGTCATTGCCGAAACTGGACCTGCCAAGCGTTCTCCTGCCGGAGCTTGCCGGGCAGGGGTGGGCCAAAGGCCTGGACCAGGTCCGCCCCGTCAAACTGGCCGTCAGCCTGGCCGGTTTTTCCCGGGAGATTGTCCTCAAAAAGGTGGATTTGCAGGCCGGATCATTGAAATCGGCCGAGGTTCGCCTGACCGGTTCGGTTGAAGATCTCGTGGCCCGGCGTGGTATCGATCTTAAGTTCTCTCTGCGGGGCAATGAGTTGACAAAACTCAAAGAAATCATCGGACAACCTTTTCTTTTCGTCCCGGTGCCGGGCCAAGGGACGTATGCCATCTCCGGCAAAATCAGTGATCCGGCCCCCTCCGATTTTAAGGTCAACGATTTTAAACTCAAGTTGGCAGATACTGAACTGACCGGCAGGCTGGGTTTTAACCTGGCAACCCAATCGCCTCAATACGAGGTGGACTTATCTACCCGAAAATTCAATCTGAAACCGGTTCCCATTCCCAAGGAGGCTACCTACGCCAACCTCAACAAAATAGATGACCTGGGGCCGCTAAAAATACACTCGAAGGTGATCGTCAAGGGCAGTCAATGGTTCCTATCGAAATTAGAACTGCAAGCCGGCAGCGAGCAGCTGCTCGCAGTCCGGGTCAAGGGTTCAATCAAGGATCTCACCACTCAAAGCGGCATCGATCTTAATTTTAATATTCAGGGAAATGAGGTTGCCAACCTCGTCAAGATCACCGGTCAATCCATACCCCTTAAAGGGTCCTATGCACTATCCGGCAGGCTGAAGGGATCTGCTAAAAAACAATACAAGCTTGGTAATTTGGCGTTCAAGCTTGGAAAAAACAATATTACCGGCTCCCTCGATTTGGATTTAAGCGGCAATCAACTAAGGTTGGCAACCGATCTCGTGGCCTCCAAATTTAGCCTGCGGCCGGTGACTTTCCCGGACCTGGAAACACTCTCCCGCATTGAGGACCTCGGGCCGCTGAAACTGGCCTTCAAACTGGTCGGTGCCGGCAAAAAATTGGCCCTCGCCGATCTGAATTTTAATTTGGGTCGTAAAAATCTAATCGAAGTTTTGCTCAAGGGATCGATCAGCGATCTGTCGGCTGTCAAGGGAATTAAACTGGAGTTCAGCGTTAAGGGCAACGATTTGTCAAATTTTAAAAAGATGGGGGGCCCCGACATACCTTATCCGGGACCCTTCAATGTTTCCGGCCAATTTATCGATTCTGCGCCTAATGTTTACAAGATTCCCGCTTTCGATGCTGCCTGGGGAGATAACAAAAGCAAGGGTTGGCTGGAATTGGTTTTATCCGGCAAACGGCCGCATTTAAAAGCCGAGCTGTCGGTGGATAAACTAGACCTGCGACCGCTTCTTGCCGAGGATAAACAGAAGGCCACGGTAAAAGTGCAATCCACTGAGCCCGTTGTCCAAAAAGATCAAAAATCAAAAGCGAAAGCCGAGTCTTCAAAATCCCGTGTCCAAAATGGGAAGGTTTTTCCATCTGAGCCGCTTCCGTTGGCGGGGCTTCGGACGATTGATGTCGATCTAAAACTTCGGAGCAAACAGGTTCTGTTTCGGACAATTGCACTTAGAGATGTGATCATGGATGCCCTGCTAAAAGACGGCAACCTGGAGATAAGGCCGTTTAAATTTACAATCGGTGGGGGAAATGCAGACGTCCGGTTCAATTTGCGATCACAAGAAAAACCTGCCGCACTGGCGGCGACCCTGGCTATCGATCAGCTTGAAATAGGCCCGATGCTGGATCAGCTGGGATATCAGCGCAGCGTCGAAGGCAATATGGATACGACTTTTAATTTGGATGGCTCCGGCGACTCGGTTGCAGACTTGATGGCAGGTCTCAACGGCAATATTCGTATCGCCATGAGCGATGGGCGCGCGGATAGCAAATACCTCGAACTGCTTGAGAAGTATCTTGGCAGCGGTGTCCTGGGAATGCTCAATCCTTTTCAGCAAAAAAGAAAATACACCCAGATTAACTGGTTTGTCAATCATATCACAATCAAACACGCTCTGGCAGATGTAAAGATATTAATAGATACCGACCAAACGAGCATTTTCAGCGCGGGTGATGTGAACTTGAAAACCGAAAGCCTGGATCTAGGCATCAAGCCAACGCCCAAAAAGGGAGCCTTGCCTGCTAATATCAGCTTCAGCTTCAAGGAATTCTCCCAGCCGTTTCGACTGGGCGGTACCCTCGCCAACCCGCACCTCGCCATTGATCCCGGCCGGACGGCTTTTGTGATCGGTAAAATGGCCGGCGCCCTGGCATTAGGACCGATCGGCATTGCCGCCTTCTTTGCGGATGTATCGGTGGGCAAGCAGGACCCCTGCGCAGTTGCGTTGGGAGTGACTGCAAAAACAGATCAAGCTTCAGGCGCGAAGAAAGCGGGAGAATCATCTAAAGAAACCGCTGCCGGAGATGAGAAGAAAAAAGAGAAAAAATCCGGTGTTTTTTTTAAAAGGCTTTTTGGGAAATAAAGGTAGTAGCCGTTCAAATCCTTTGAACTCGTGAACGCTTACGCACTAAATCAATTCAGTTTTATATTAACCAGAATTTTTTTACGTAACAGTTTCCCATCTTTGAGAACAGCAATACTCATACCGTTTTCCCCCTCGGGAAGGGGGGTGAGGGTAAAACCCGCCTCGGGCGTGGTGGCTTTCATTCTGATGCCTTCTTGCTTCCAGCCAACTAATTTTAGAGGAAAGATTTCAATTGGATCCGTTTTTCCGGGAGCAATTGTAATGTCCGGCTGTTCTTTGATTTCCCTTAATTCCTCAAAGGTTAGACCGATCCACCCGAAGTGGCCGTATCTCTTCCCATTTCGCAAATAAAATGTTTCCGACCAGTCAATGATAAGGTCCCCATTGGTCTTGTTGGTAAACTGATAGCGGAATTTGTTATAGTAATTGTAACCTTCGGCCCGCAGAGGTTCCACTTTAACCTCAAAAATTGACGTGCTGACCGTTTGCATCGGCGGGTTACTGCTGTAAATCTGTTCTTTAGCGCAACCGGCCAACACCGGCAAAACAAGCAACATGACCCAAAGTCTCATTTTTTTCATTCTGACACCTCCCTAACCCGGATAAACCGGAACCAAAAAAGAAATTAATCACGAAAGCGCGAAAGGACGAAAACTCGAAAAAAGATAAGACAAATTTCGTGTTTTCATGGTGAAAAAGTTTTTTCATAAAATGTCGTAGACCCGCCTCTGGAGGACAAAGAATTCAAAATTAAAACTCTAACCCGGGTCCGCTTGAGGCGGAGAGTTGATTCTTGGATATTTGACGATGATAATAATTAATTGTATAAAAACTTGAATAACGGTAATTTAACACTCTAAACTATGACAAGGCCATTTGTTAGTCAACAATATTTCCTCTGAAAAGGAACATCTCAATGGATCCACTGTGGATACTGGTCGCATTTATTCTGGGTTTTGCAGTCAACCGTGCGAGCCTGCCGCCGCTGGTCGGGTATTTGATCGCCGGCTTTGTACTCCAGGCTCTCGGTGTTGAAGGCGGTGGGACACTTGAAAAGATTGCCGATCTGGGTGTCACGCTGCTGCTGTTTTCCATCGGTTTGAAACTGCGGCTTCGCAGTCTGGTAAATCCCGAAATATGGGCCGCTGCATCGATTCACATGGCGATAACCGTCCTTGTTTTCGGAGCCGGCATCTTTGCCCTCAGCCTCTGGGGATTGTCGGCGTTCAGTTCGCTGGATTTAAAACTATCTTTGATGATTGCCTTTGCGCTGAGTTTTTCCAGCACGGTGTTTGCTGTTAAGGTGCTGGAAGAACGGGGGGAGATGTCTTCCCTGCACGGCCGTGTATCCATCGGCATTCTGATCATGCAGGATATTTTCGCCGTCCTTTTTTTGACCTTCTCAACGGGGAAAATCCCTTCGCCCTGGGCCATTGCACTGGTAGGCGGCCTTTTGGTTGCCAAGCCGCTGTTCTTTACCATTTTAGATCGTGTCGGTCATCGGGAGCTTCTCCTCCTTTTCAGCGTATTTTTGGCCTTGGGGCTGGGTGCCGGTGGCTTTGAATCCGTGGGGTTAAAACCCGATCTGGGCGCTCTGATTGTGGGTATTCTTGTAGCAGGCCACCCGAAGGCAGGCGAAATGGCCCAGACCCTGTTAAGTTTTAAAGATTTGTTTCTCGTAGGCTTTTTTCTCAGCATCGGCTTGTCCGGCGCCCCTACACTTCAAGCTGCTGGTATTGCCGGGTTGCTGACGGTGGGGGTGGTTTTCAAAGTGGTCCTCTTTTTTCTGCTACTCACCCGGTTCAAATTGCGGGCACGAACGTCCCTGCTGGCATCGTTCAGCCTTGCCACTTACAGCGAATTCGGTCTTCTGATCGCTACCACCGGTTTCAAGAACGGCTGGATAGGAAGTGAATGGCTTGTCATCCTTGCCATCGCCCTGTCTATAACCCTCATATTGGCATCACCGTTGAATTCATTTGTCCATTCAATTTATTCACGATTGGCCGGGCGATTGAAACGGTTCGAGACCAAAACGCGACTTGCCGAGGACCAGCCCCTTGATCCGGGGGATGCCGAGATTGCTGTTTTCGGCATGGGACGTGTCGGCACCGGTGCTTATGACGACATGCGCCGGCGTCACGGTGAGGTGGTCATTGGGGTCGATTTTGATGAAGAAACCGTAAAAAAACACCTTGAAGCCGGTCGCCGGGTCGTCCTCGGTGATCCCACGGATCATGACTTCTGGTCCAAAACCCGCCAACATGAGGGGAAAATACAGATGGTCTTGCTTACCATGCCGGAACACACGGCGAATATGGCCGCCGTGGCCCAGTTGACTGAAATGAAGTTTGTCGGATCGATTGCCGCTACAGCACAATTCGATGATGATGTCGGAGAATTGAAAGAAGCAGGCGCGCACGCCGTCTTTAATTTATATGCCGAGGCCGGGTACGGCTTTGCCGAACATGTTTGTCAAACCATCGATGTTAAAGCATAGAGCAAAGGGCATAGCGCATAGAGGACGGAGGTATTTGAATAGGGAATGTTGAATGAAGTAAAAAGACACTGGGGGGAGGGTGGCATATTAGTTCACAAGGCACTTATATGCAATACCACAAACATTCCCTTTCAGGGAGAAATTAGTGCCGGACCCCCTGGCCCCAGGTATCTACTGATCTGAAGCCTGATTAACATCACAGTTCCATCAGCTGCCCCCCTGTAACATTAATAGCTTGCCCGGTCATATAAGAAGACTGGCCGGAGGCCAGAAATGCCACCAGGTTGGCTACTTCTTCCGAAGTTCCCAGACGACCCAGGGGGATTGTTTGAACCATTTCCGCTTGACGATCTTCTGTAGTCGAATTTAGAATTTGTGCTTCCAACTCGAAGCGCCATTGGGTAAAGTCGGTTGTAATAACACCCGGGCAGACTGCATTGACCCGAATGCCACTTCCGGATAGCTCTCTGGCCATGACTTTGGTCAGCATGACGACCCCTGCTTTAGCAACAGCATAGGCTCCGTTAAACAGCGGAGGGACTTTCGCAGCCCTGGAAGCGATGTTGATGATTGTACCGCCCGTATCCATCATCAAAGGAACAACGGCTTTTGAAACCCGAAACACTCCGTGAAGATTAACATCCACGGTTTTCATCCAGGCATCTTCATCATAAGTATGGACGGCATTGGGAACCCCTAACACAGTACCCGCATTGTTGCAGAGAATATGTATGTGCCCAAATTTTGAATTAACCGCATCCACCATCTGCTTGATCGAGGCGCTGCGGGTCACATCCACATCGACAAATAAAGCCTGTATTCCAAATTGTCCGGCCAGATTCTCCACAAGGTTTAGCATTTCATCCCGCATACCGGAAATCAGCGGATTGTTCCCATCCTTTGTTTTTACTAAATCCGCAATAACTACATTCGCCCCGCTTTCAGCCATTTTTCTGGCAATCGCATAACCGATGCCATTTTTTTTGCCGGCGCCGGTCACCAGGGCGATTTTCCCTTTCAGATCCTGATACATATGAATCACCTAAACCGGACAAACTTAGCCGGTTGTAGCGTAGCGTAAATCCCGATTTATCGGGGAATTTCCTATTGCCTATTGAATGTTTTAGGATGTCAGTTCGCTCAGTCGGTTTTATAAGAGTAGTTTTTAAGGTCGAAAAAATTCCTTCTTCGAATTTCCGTCGTTGCGGCGGCAGGAATATTAAAATACTATAGCATAAAAACGATTTTTACCCTATTAATTTTACCCTTTTTCTAACTTGACTGTTGAGTCATTTTTCTATAACTAACCCAGATAAACCGGAAATGTTTTCGTATAAAATGCAAAGATTTCACAACTAAGGAGTCACTCAAGAATAATTTCACATTTTCATGCCATTAAAGTGTAATTCCATTGGGGGAATATTTCATGTCGATTGATTTTGAGTGACGCCATTTGTTTGTTAGAAATCTTTTTGCCTTTTTCATAATGCTTGGTT
>JAJRVC010000070.1 GCA_024277475.1 Deltaproteobacteria bacterium | reverse complement strand
GCCTGTCAGGCCAGGAGGGCCCGGTCCTGCAGGCCACCTTTCGTTACGGTTTGCTGATCACGGCCCTGATCGGACTCATTACGATGCTGCTGTCGGTATTGATATGATAAAAGGTTCAGGGTCCAGCCCAGCCGCCGGCCCAAAAAAACGGCCGGTCAAAGCGAAAAAGAAACTGATGAACATCGAACGTCGAATGAATGTATGCTGTCTATTTTAAAAAAACATGCGCCTAATTTACAGACCCTCCTTCTGATTTTGATGATAATGGTCCCGTTCGGGCTATATTATTTTGCCCGGACCGGGTCAGCGATTGGCGTCAATATATTCCTGGTGATACTAGCAGGGGTCATGCTGGCCGCAATGAAGAAATAATACCCAAGCCGAGCCGGTTGTAGCGAAGCGGAAATCCCGTCTTATCGGGGAATTGAAGAGTAGATACCCGGGTCCAGAGGACCAGGATTCCGATGTTAGATTGAATAATTTGCAGCTGACCCGTCTTTCCCACTTGCGCATTCCGAATTCCGCATTCAAACGCCCCTTTGCTCGATCACCCGCATTGTTTTCCATTTCCCCTGATAAAACCGCCAGAACGTAACCACTGCCAGTTGGAAAAGAAAAAAAACGGTACAGGTCCAGGCAAAGTACAGGCCGCCGCCGAAAACCTCTATCCCGATATACATCGGCAGAATCATTCCGAAGATGGAAATCACGCCCATGCTCCACATAATAAACCGGGTATCACCGGCACCCTTGAGCACTGCCGTGCTGATCATATAAATCCCGTCCAGCAATAAGTAGGCGGCCACAAACCGTAAAACTATCACCCCCATATCCTTGATGGCGGCAAAGCTTTCGGGACTGATGTTCCGGGGACGAAAAAGCTCCAGCAAAGGCTGCGGAATGAACACAAAAACCAGGATAAACACGGCAATGTAGGAGACGACAATAACCATGGTGGCCCTGGCCGCTGCAACAGCCTCATCCGGTCGATTGCGGCCCAGTGCCTGCCCCACCAGAGTGCTTGCACCTAACGCAAAGCCCGTCAGTGGACGAAAAGACACGGAATCCAGTGAAATGGCAATACTGGTAACCACAAGCTCCGCCTTTCCGATCCTTCCCACCATGAAAACGAAAAAGCCGAAAGCAAATACATCCAGGCTGAACTGAAGCGAGCTGGGCACGCCGAATCGCAGCAGCCGTCGAAAGAGATCGGCATCGAAACGATAATTCCGCCGGGTTTTAAACGTGCTGTCATTTTCCCGGCTAAACACCATTAAACCAAGCAACAGCGTGGCGGATGTCCATGAAAAAACAGTGGCGATGGCCGCACCCAGGATACCCAGCTCCGGGAATATCCAGATCCCGTTAATCAAGGCATAGTCCAAAGGAACATTAAGCAACATGGCGATGATGTAAATAATCATCACCGGTCTGGTTACGCCCCGGCCGGAAAAAAAACTGGAAAAGCCCATGCCGATGATATGAATACCCGAGCCCAGGCAAAGAACCCGGAAATAAATCACTTCGAGCTGCCGTATTTCAGCCGAATGCCCGATCAATCGAAACAGCGGACCGGCACCAAAAGAAAGCCCCACCATAATCAACCAGGCAAAAATTGCAAAGTAAATTGCCTGCCACAGAGCACTGCCCACGCGCTGCAAGGCGCCGCCGCCGGTGTACTGGGCGATAATGACATTGGTGTAACCTGCGATGTCGGCAAAAAAGACGAGCAACACATACGCCATAATGCCGGCCGGCAGAGCAGCGGCGATGGCATCGATGGAGTAATTGGCCAAAAACACGCGGTCGGTAAACGTCATCACCACGGTGGTGGTCATGCTGATCACCAGCGGCATGCTGACGCGCAGCACATCCCGATAACTGCGCGTAAGTTTGGCGTAGAGGTTCATAGGTTCAAAGTTCACGGTTCAGGGTTGAAAACCCGGACAAGCTCGTATCAGAGGGATTGCGTCTTCATCTGGTTATAAATCCGTTTCACTTAATGGGGAAATAACAAACCTGTTTTTGAGAAAATATTGTAGAACACAACAGGGCATGAGAGTGGAAAAATCCAGAATGCAACAGCCGCAAGACAATCCTGATAATCCTGTAAATCCTGTCTAAATAAAATGGTTATATGGGGTAGTTCCTTAAAGATCAGGGAAAATTAAGCAGAAACAGCCCCAATGTCAATGGCAAAGCCCAACCCGGACAGGATTAGCCGGTCGTAGCGTAGCGGAGATCCCGTTCGCGGGGCCGTAGCGTAGAGCCTCCGGCTCGTAGATCCTACGGTTCGGAGAGAGATCCCGCTTTATCGGGGAATTGCGAATTTGGCAATTGAAAAATTGAAGAATAAAATGTGAAATTCTATTTTTGTGCTTTTTGTGCCTTTTCGCGGCCATATCAACGTTCGACGTTCGATGTTCGCGTGTTCATCAGTTTCTGGCAACATATTGTCAGATAAAGGCCCATAAGGGCCTAAATGGGGTACCCCTCACCACCTTGACCCCCAATCTCCTTTCTGCCATACTCCGATCATAAAAACACAAAATTTTTCTTATCTTTCGTGTTTTCGCGCTTTCGTGATAAAAAAGTTTTTTTATAAAATGTCGTAGATCGCCTCTGGGGTCCAAAGAATTTACAGCCAAGACTCTAATGAATAACAAAAAATCTAAGAGACAAAAAGCCACCGAAAATCAAGTTGACCGATTGGGTAATCGGATATCGAAACTGCAGGCCCTGAGCCGACGATTATCCTGGTATCGACTGCTTATTTTTCTTGTCGGCGGGGCATGGGTCTTTATTTCCTTCTTTTGGATAAGCGAAAAGTCAGCATGGACGATTGCCGCCGTTACAACCGTCATTTTTAGCTTGATCGCCTGCTACCACCACCGGCTGGCAAGGGGAATCCGCAGACATCAAATCTGGCTGGAAATAAAAAAATCCCAACTGGCACGCATGAATCTAGATTGGGAAAACATTCCCGGCCCCATACTGCAGGGTCCCCTCTCCGATCTTTCTTTTGAAAAGGATCTGGACATTACCGGCCGGCGATCCATCCATCGGCTGATAGATATTTCTATTTCCCGTGAAGGCAGTCAGAGACTCGCGGGCTGGCTATTGCAAAAAGCCCCTGATCTTACCGCCATCTTGAAACGCCAGAGGGTTATCCGGGAATTGGTCCCTTTATCTCGTTTTAGAAACAGGCTGTTATTGAATTTTCGCCTGGTTTCAGGGGCACAACTGGAAGGAAATAAATTGCTGAATTGGCTCCGGACCGAGCCCCCCTCCAGGCGTATGAAAAACCTGGCAGCTATTTCCTACGGCTTCACAGCCGTAAACATCACACTTTTTCTGTGGTCCCAATTCGGCGACATTTTACCTTACTGGATGCTCTCCGTTTTTATTTATGTCCTTTTTTATCTTTCGAATCTAAAATTGCTCAGACATTCTTTTGACGTTATTTCTCAATTAGACGATGAACTGAGCAAATTCAACCGGATTTTAAACTTTTTAGAAACTTACCCCTACGGCGGCAACTGTAATCTGAAAACATTATGCGCCCCCTTTTTAGATCCTGGTAAATTGCCCTCCCGGCAGCTTCGCAAAAT
The DNA here is from genome assembly GCA_024277475.1 of Deltaproteobacteria bacterium. The sequence continues at coordinate 5,012 of JAJRVC010000070.1, read as the reverse complement.
TAAGTTCGTCTCGACCGCTATCGGACTCCGAATGAACCCAATCATGGCCGTTCTGCTGAATATCGCTTTTCCCTGGGATTTCTTTTTTTCAGCTCTGATCCATCGATATCAAGGTGACATTGCACAAAAATTGCCCCAGTGGCTAAACGCCTGGCAAAAACTGGAAGCATCGATTTCCCTGGCAGACTTCGCTTATTTAAATCCTGACTATGGTTTCCCTGAATTTATTCCTGATCCGGCAAACGAAGATCGGCCGGTTTTATCCGCTAAAGGACTCGGCCATCCTTTAATTCCGGCTGACCGGAAAGTTTGCAATGATTTTTCTTTGAACAAATCCGGTCAAGCCTTTATCATCACCGGTTCCAACATGTCCGGCAAAAGTTCTTTTTTAAAGACCATCGGCGTTAATCTGTGTCTGGCTTACGCCGGGGGTCCCGTCAGCGCCGACAGTTTTCATTCGGCTTTGTTTCGAATATTTACCTGCATCAAGATCAACGATTCCATCGTCGATGGATTTTCTTTTTTTTATACCGAAGTCAAACGTTTGAAAGCGCTCTTGGATGCACTGCGGGGCAGTCACCCATTGCCGTTACTCTTTTTAATTGATGAAATTTTTAAAGGAACGAACAATCGCGAAAGGCTGGTCGGCAGCCGTTCCTATATACGCAATTTGATCGGTCAAAATGGCGCCGGGTTGATTGCCACCCATGATCTGGAGCTCATGAAACTGGCGGATGATTTTCAAGATATCACCAATTGCCACTTCAAAGAAAAAGTGGCCGATGGAAAAATGGTATTTGATTATAAACTACGTCCCGGTCCCTGTCCCACAACCAATGCGTTGAAAATTATGCAGCTGGAGGGATTGCCGGTTGATTGAATGGTGCGATGTTGGAAAACAGGCTGAAAGCTCAAGGCTCAAGGCAAAATTCGAAATCCGAATATCGAAATTCGAAACAAATTCATATTCCAGACATCCTAATTCACTATGAAAATAGCTCATTTTTTTGGACATTTTCGGGCGTAGTGAAGCCTTTTCGGAGAATAGGTTTCAGGTGTCAGGCCGGCTCTCACTTTTTTACTACTGACACCTGACACCCGACACCTGAAACCTAAGTGACTGTGTCCAATTATTTTGCAAATGTGGGATAAATCCATATTTATAACCACTTAACCAATCAACTAATCACCCAATAAACGATATCTGTATTCGCGATTTCAGATACATTATCTGTTTCTTCTCAACCCTGAACGTTGAACCCTGAACCTTTCAACCCGAACCACCTTCAGTTTACTTGACAACGTCCTCTCGAATCAGTTATAGGCTTTCAGCACGACGTCACCCTACCATGATTTTAATCGGGTAGATCTTTAATAACCCTGCATTATTAAAAGGAGGAAAAATGAAACGAAACGGTTTTATCGTATTGGCCCTGGTCGCGGTGTCGATTTTCCTGATCACTTCAGCACCCCGGGCGGAACAAAAATTTCTGCGGATGTTCTCGGGCCCCGAAGGCGGTTCCTGGTATCCCCTCGGCTCGGCCATGATAGGCATTGTGGAAAAAAGCACGGGGATCTCCTCATCCAACGGCCCCGGCGGCGGCGTGGGCAACTGCAAGGCCGTCAACGCGGGACGCGCCGACCTCGGCTGGACCTACACCCACACAGCTTACAACGCTTACAACGGCCGCGGCAAATTTAACAAAAAGCACACCAACCTGCGGCACCTGATGTCCCTATACCCCGGGGTTTTTCAGATAGCGGTCCCAAAGTCCAGCAAAATTTACACTGTGGCCGACCTCAAAGACAAACGCATTGTACCCGGCAAGGTCGGCTTCTCCGGAACCGTCATCGCCGAACTGGTCCTGAAAGCCTATGATATCACCTTTGACAGCATCAAGAAAAACGGCGGTTCGGTGAGCTATGTCGGCTACTCCGACTCTGCCGCCCTCATGAAAGACGGCCACAGCGACTGTTACATGGCCGTGACTTCCTGTCCTCAATCCACCATCATCGACCTGAACTTTCGGCCGGGTGTTCGATTTCTGCCCATCGATAAGGAGCATATGGACAAAATTCTTAAGCTGGAACCCGGGCTGATGGCAACAATGATCCCCGCAGGTGCCTATAAAGGCCTGGAAGCCGACGTGCCGGCGGTAGGTACCGTAACCGCCATCGTGATCAATAAGGACGTATCTGACGATCTGGCTTATAAAATCGTCAAAACCTTATATGCCAACTGGCCCGAACTGGCTAAAGTCAAAAAGCAGGCAATCGAAAATTCCAAGCCGGAAAAGGCTCTGCAGGGTGCCCGTATTCCCGTGCATCCGGGGGCGATGCGCTACTACAAAGAAATGGGCTATGTGAAATAAACCTGGCCGTTCAAGGGTTCAAAGTTCAAAGGTTCAGAGGTTCAGGGTTCAGCGCCGCCTCTGCGGCCAATTTTATCGAAAATGAAACATAAGGGTTCACCGCAGAGTTCGCAGAGAACGCCGAGAAAAAAACGTTAAGTAATCTCTGCGTGCTCAGCGGTCTCTGCGGTGAAATACATAATTGAGAAAGGCGAAATTTGGCTGCTGAAGCACAAAAGCTCGAATATCAGGAGAAAAAAGAAGAAAGTGTTCTGGAGTTTCTACTACGCAGGAAAAAAGGACTTTTCCACTACCCCCTGGAACTGACCATCTGCTTTTTATCGATTACCCTGAGCATCTATCATCTCTTTGTAGCTTATGCCGGGTCTCTGGAAGCCCATGCCTTTCGATCGACCCACCTGGCTTTCGTAATGATCCTGTGTTTTTTGCTGCGCCCGCTGGGCCGCAAAAAATGGACGGATCCCAAAAACGCCTGGTTTGCAGTCGATCTGCTTTTCGTCTTGCTGACACTGGCCGTGCAGGTCTATACCCTTTGGGATCTGGAGGCCTTTATCTTCCGCCGCGGTGATCTGAACCCGTCGGACATCTATGCCGGAACCGTCATGCTCATCCTGCTGCTCGAGGCCACCCGTCGAGCAGTGGGCCGGGCCATGGTGATCATCGCCGGCTTCTTCATAATACAAACCGCCTTCTCGGATCACTTCTTCGGTATATTCTATGGACCTCCCAGCTCCTGGTTCACGATGATCGATTATCTCTTTATGCGGGAAAACGGTATCTACAGCATTCCCCTGATGGTCATGGCCACTTACATTTTCCTGTTCATCCTCTTTGGAGCCATCCTGGTGCGGTCGGGAGCCGGCCGATTTTTCATCAATGTGGCCCTGGCCCTTACCGGCAGCAAGGTGGGAGGGCCGGCCAAAGCATCGGTGGTCAGTTCCTGTCTGATGGCATCGGTTTCCGGCTCGGCCGTGGCCAATGTGGTCACCACCGGCAGCTTTACCATTCCGCTGATGAAGCGCATCGGTTACCGGGACTATTTCGCCGGTGCAGTGGAGGCCTGCTCCTCATCCGGGGGCCAGATCATGCCGCCGGTCATGGGGGCGGCTGCCTTTGTGATCGCCGAGTTCCTCAACATGCCCTACCTGCAAGTGGCCATTGCCGGTATATTCCCGGCCCTGATTTACTTTTTTTCAATCTTTGTCATGGTTCATTTCGAGGCCCGCAAGCGCAATCTGGCGACGATCTCGGCCGCCGAACTCCCCAGCTTCAAGGAAGAGATCAAGCGGGGGGGTCACCTTTTTCTTTCCATCGCCCTTATCATCGTCCTGCTGATTGTCGGTTATACACCCATGTTTGCCGCATTCTGGGCTATCCTTTCAATTCTGATATTGAGTTTTCTACGTCCGGAAACCCGCATGAGTCCCGTTGACATACTCAGCGCCCTCGAAGAGGGGGCCCGGATGGCGGTATCGGTTTCCGTCGCCTGCGCCGCGGCGGGGGTCATCATCGGCTGTGTGTTCGTATCCGGACTGGGACTCAAATTTACCAACCTGATTGTCACTGCAGCCGGAGGGGTTCTTCCCATCGCACTGGTCTTAACCATGTTTGCCTCCTTGATACTGGGCATGGGGCTTACCACCACGGCCGTCTATATCACCCTGGCAGCCCTTGTAATACCGGCTCTGACCAAAATGGGCGTCGTACCTATTGCAGCCCATTTTTTTGCCTTTTACTTCGGGCTGGTCTCGGCCATCACGCCGCCGGTAGCATTGGCGTCCTTTGCGGCGGCGGGTATTGCCGGTTCCAACCCCATGAAGACCGGGTTCCATTCCCTGCGGCTGGGCATTGCCAAGTATATCTTGCCTTTTGTCTTCGTATACGCCCCGGGAATGGTCTTTGTCGGCACCTGGTCTCAAATAGTGTTGGCAGTCGTTGGCGGGTTTGCCGGTATTTATGCCCTCACCATCACAACCGAAGGGTGGTGCATTTCAAAGGTCGGCTGGCCGTTACGGATCCTGATGGGCCTCTGTGCGCTACTGTTTTTTGTCCCCGGCCTGAAGATGGCGGTATCCGGTCTGAACCTTAGCCTGCCCCAATGGTTTACCCAGTTATTAGCCTGGACGCTGCTGATCGGTTTTACGCTCACTCACCGCGCCAAACAGCGCAATCTCGCAACGGAGGGGCCGGCATGAGCCTGCAACGCACACTTCAGTGGCTGCTTTTAGCCGCAACAGCCGCCCTGCTGATATTTTTGAAATGGCTTCACCTGGGTGTCACCCATTATAATGTTTTTCTGTTGATTCTGATTGGGTGGATTCTGGGTTTGGTGCTTGTCTTTCGGGTGCTGACCGTCGGCCGCCGTAAAGATAAATGAAGTGAAACAATTTTGATCCGTTGTTACCGTCAGGCGTTGCGCTTTATTTTTCACTGTTTTAAACATTTGAACATTAGGATTTTGAATTTGTTTCGCATTTCAATATTCGAATTTCGAATTTTCCAGGGCTTCGCTGTTTTCTCCCCGGGTCGGTGGAACCTTTTCGGGACCACCACTGGAAGCGGGGGCTTAATTTCGGATTTGGGGCACTTTAACCGGGAACCCCGAACCCTGAACCCCTCAACCCTGAACCCCTCAACCCT
>JAJRVC010000069.1 GCA_024277475.1 Deltaproteobacteria bacterium | reverse complement strand
TGATGTATAGCGAACCCCCGGTGTTTTCTTATCGTTAAAAAGTACCTGACCTATTTTAACCGAATCGCCCACCTGCACCGCCATCTTGGGCTTCATGCCGACATAATCGTCTCCGACCAGCGCAACCCGGCTCACAGAACGTGCAGTCTCAACGGTTGGCACCGGAGTGCCTTCAATGGGAAGATCTAAACCCTTCTTGATTTGGTAAGCCTTCACAACTCATGTTTCCTCACGTTGTCTGCGAATAATTTCTCTTCCGAGGGCTTGCCGAATTATCCTCTGTTCGATCATGCCCACAAGGCGATGATCTTTATCGGTGCTGACAACAGGCAGAACTTCCACTTCCACTTCCTTCATTTTCTCCAGGGCCTCCGCAAGCCGGGCTTCAGGCTTTGTTACGGCATGGATGTCGCTCATGAGGTCACACGCCAGAACCAGGCTCTCCAAGCCCTCTTTGATAAACAGATTTTTGATCTCCAGAAAGGAAATCATGCCGATCGGGCGTAACGATTCATCCACCACGGGATAAAAAAGGGAATCACTTTCCGCGGCTGTCTGCAGCACCTGTTTCAGGGGTGTATCACTCTTTAGGACCGATGGCTCTGAATCCATGATTTCACTGACACGATAGGAAGACAGAAGATCCTCCTCGGTGACGTCCTTTCCGACCTCGCCCGCTTTTATCACCGCAAGCCGCACACTGGGGGGGCCAATGATCTGTACCAGGAAGGTGGTGGCAGTAATTACCAGGATAATGGATTGTGCGGTTTCATTAGGAAACCGGTTACTGGCAAGAATCGCCAGGCCTATGGCGACTCCAGCCTGGGAAAAAAGGCAAAAACCTAAATATTTTCGGACTTTTGCCGGCAGACCTCCCCATTTTGCACCGAAGTAGGCTCCCAGGAATTTTCCGGCTGTTCTCCCGACAACATAAGCCACAGCAACCACGATCATCCATCCGGCCATGGCCTTAGGCTGGAGGTGGGCACCTACCAGCACGAAGAAAATAACAAATATGGGTGGAGCGAATCGGGCCAACTGGTCAAATGCTTCGCGACTCCTCCGCGGAGCGAGATTGACTACCATAACACCGCTGCTCATGGCTGCCAGAATAAGATCGAGATCCAGATAATGGCAGATTCCGATAATGGATAAAAGGCCCCCGATACACAGGGGGAGAATTATCTCACGGTTATAAAATTTACGTAAGACGATAGCATAAGCGGACCCGACCAGAGTTCCCAGAAAGATTGAGCCCAGGATATAGTAAAGTGGTTTGCCGAGCGCATTCATCAGTGAAAAAGCGGCGTTTCCGGACAAAAGATCCGCCAAAGAGGATGCAAAACCATATAGGAGCAATGCCAGCCCATCGTCAAGAGCGACGATGGCCAGCACCGTGGTGGTGAGAATTCCCCGAGTTTTGTATTCCCAAAGAACATCCACAGTCGCTGCCGGGGCGGTGGCTGAAGCGATGGCCCCTAAAAGAATGGCAAGGGACCAATTTCCATGGCTCAGGATCTGGATGATGGAACCGATGGAACCATCCGCAAGTTTGCTCCAGGGGCATGTCACGAGCCCTGTGAGGATCGTCACGAAAAGAGCGGCCGTGAGGCCCTCGCATAGCAGGACGATAATGAAACCTTTACCATGTTTCTGAAATACTTCTTTTTTCAGCTCACCGCCGACACTGAATCCAATAATTGCCAAGGCAAAGAGACTGATCGGCTCAAGGCTTTGTATATCCTGGACAGAGATTGCATGGAACCAGACGCCGCCTATAAGAATGGCCAGAACCCCAATGATGATATAGCCGACAACCTGGGGTATTCGAAGACGGGCAAATATCCGTCCCCCGATAGATCCAAGGACGACTGCAATTCCAATTATAAGAATAAACCGATTCATGAAAAACCCCTTTCACGTCTAAAAAACTGATCTCTGACAGGCATACTAAGCGAAGCCATTGAAACTTCTCAATCATCCCAACCTGGATCATCTAAGGAACCTGTCCCCGGATACCTATCTCCCTAAAGACCGGTCAATTGCTCAGCTTCGATTGTTTCAGTAAATGCTGATTTTTTGTATATCGGGCAGCCCTAGGAATGTTCCTATGAAAGCTTCCTGATCAAAATCCTTTTTTGTTGAGATGATATACTCATATCGACTGCTGTCCCTGGTTGTATCTTTTTCTATTCTTCCATTAACAATACGCATTTTATTTTCTTGAACAATATTTTTGAAATTTTCTTGATTTTCTCTGGCAGTGGAAGAATGTATTACCAGCGTAAAGAATTGATCCTTTTTAATTAACCGCTCAATCTGCTTGAGAAATACTAGATTAAACATAGCGACTCCGGCGACTGTAACGGCCGGAGCATAAAGGCCGATTCCAACTGCCATGCCGACACCGGCGACCATCCAGAGACAGGCAGCCGTCGTCAACCCACGGACCATTTGCCCTGATTTTATAATCACACCGGCTCCGAGGAAACCGATTCCTACCACAATCTGAGCAGCGACCCGGGCTGGATCCATCCGCACTGCCATAGAACTGCTCAACCCGCCATATTTCTTATAAAAATATTCAGATACGATCATCATCAAGCAAGTCGCTATCCCCACCAAAAGGTGAGTTCGGAAACCAGCAGAACGGCCATGAACTTCTCTCTCGATTCCGATTAATCCGCTGAGAAATGAAGCGAATAGGAGTCGAAACAAATTCATGGCTTCATAACTGTTCCACCAGGACATTAACCACTCCATGTATCATCGCCTCCAAACTGTACAAATGTCATGAATGGTTACTGGGTTTTTGCAGGCGGGGTGAGCACGATATATAATGCCCCACTACCGCGTTTGATCAGCAGCAACAAATTTTCGCTTTTTTTGGCCTGTTTCAAAGCTTGCTGGTAATCACTAAGGTTTTCAATGCTCTTACGGTTTATCTCCGTGATTAAATCACCGGGGCGCAATCCTGCCTCTGCCGCAGGACTTCCCTGTTTGATGTCGGAAATCACTACGCCGGTGGTTCCCGATTCCAATCCGAGTTGCTGGGCCAGCTGCGGGGTGAATTCCTGAACCGCCATCCCCCAACTGGTCTCCTCTTTAGGGGCAACGATTGTTTGCCCTTCTGATGGCATCGTACCAATGGTCAGGGTGACGGTTTCGGCTTTCCCATTGCGCAGGATGGCAACCTTAACTTGAGTATTGGGTGCAGTCACTGCTGCCACCTGGGACAGCTTGTGTGCGTTTTTAATTTCTTTTCCGTCAAACCGGAGGATCACGTCCCCTCTTAGCAATCCCGCTTTTTCAGCCGGGCTGCCTTTGACGACATCCGAGACCATGACTCCCTTAGCATCTTTGAGTCCAAATGATTTGGCGAGTTCAGGGGTGATATCCTGAATCATCACCCCGAGCCATCCGCGGACAACCTTACCTCTTTTAAGCTGGGGCAGAAGATCTTTTGCCATGTTGATGGGAATGGCAAACCCGA
>JAJRVC010000068.1 GCA_024277475.1 Deltaproteobacteria bacterium | reverse complement strand
TCGAATAATGTATTCTGCCAATTTAAAAAAGACAGAGCAACCTGTCGGGTCGTAGCCGAAGGCGAAGCCTGAAGTGATTCAATTTTCGAAATTCTGTGGTTCGTTTGTTTTAAATAGATAAAGCGTAGCGTCATCAATATTCGACGTTCGACGTTGGGCGTTCGATGTTCGACGTTCGAAAAATTCACTTTTGGTGTAGTTTCATATAAGATGTCGGTATCAGAAAAAAAAACCCCGTCGCGCTTCAGCGGAACGGGGCAGGGTGTAAATCAAGACCATTGGATTGGGTCTTAATCCTCGTTTAATTTTTCCTGGAGGTTTTCCCGCAAGATTTCGCCAAAGCTGGATGTTGCAGGTCCCATATTGTTGACGTAGTCGTTAAGAAGACTTTGTTCATCTTCCATTTCCATGCGCTTGATGGACAATCCGATTCGTCTTTCGTCGCTGTTGATATTCATCACCCTGGCAGTAATGACCTCACTGATGTTATATTGCCCAACCGGTGTCTTGATCTTTTCTTTACTGATCTCCGACACATGAACAAGACCTTCAATGCCCTCCTCGAGTTCGACAAAAATTCCGAAGTCAGTCAAATTGGTTATGGTACCGGTTATCTCTTTGCCGACCTCATAACGTTCAGCCACGGTTTTCCAGGGATCGTCCTGCAGCTGCTTTATTCCCAGGGAAAAGCGTTCGTTCTCCTTTTCGATATCCAGTACGACGGCCTGAATCACATCCCCTTTTTTATAAAGCTCGGAAGGATGCTTTATCCGTTTGATCCAGGATATGTCTGAAATGTGAACAAGACCGTCTATCCCCTCGTCGATACCGATAAAAAGTCCGAAATCGGTAATGTTTTTTATTTTACCCTCAATAGTCGTACCCACAGGATATTTTTCAGCGATTACGTCCCACGGATTCGGTACCACCTGCTTCATTCCGAGAGAAATTCTGCGACTTTCGGGTTTGATGTCAAGCACTACCGCCTCGACCTGCTCAGCGACAGACACGATTTTGGAGGGGTGGCGGACTTTTCGGGTCCAGGACATCTCCGAGACATGGATCAATCCCTCAATACCTTCCTCCAGTTCGATGAAAGCGCCATAGTCGGTCAAGCTGACAACCAGACCGTTGACCCGGGACCCGAGCGGATATTTCTCCGCGGCAATCGACCATGGATCAACGCTGAGCTGTTTCATGCCCAGAGACACCCGTTCCTTTTCTAAATCGAAACTTAACACTTTTACGTTGATCGTATCGCCTACGGCAAATAGTTCCGACGGGTGTTTGACTCTTCCCCAGGAGATGTCGGTGATGTGGAGCAAACCGTCAACACCGCCAAGGTCGATGAATACCCCGTAATCAGTGATATTTTTAACAATGCCTTCGACAACCTGGCCTTCATGAATGGATGCGAGGGTGGCCGCTCTTTTGGATTCCCGTTCTTTCTCCAATATAGCCCGCCGCGATAAAACTATATTGCTGCGTTTACGGTTATATTTGAGGATCTTGAATTCAAATGTCTGGCCGACAAGTTCATCGAGATTCCGAATGGGTCGTAAGTCTGCCTGGGAACCAGGCAAAAAGGCCTGAACACCGATGTCCACCGAAAATCCGCCTTTTACCCTGTTGGAGATGACACCTTCAACCGTTCCATCCTCGTCGTAGGATGTTTTGATGGCATCCCAGATTTTGATATTTGCGGCCTTTTCTTTGGATAGAACGACACGCTCTTCCTCGTCATCCCACCACTCGACCATCACCTCAACGCTGTCACCCAGTTTGGCTGTGACCTCGCCTTCTTCATTCCTGAATTCCTGAATCCGAATCTGTCCCTCGGATTTGTAACCGATATCTACAAGCACGTGGTCCTTGTCGATAGAAATAATACGGCCGGTGACGACTTCCCCTTCGGCAAATCGTTTGAAACTTTCTTCATACAGATTCATCACGCTTTCCATGCTTTCCCCAGGATCCTCCTGGAGGTCATCCCCCTGCGTATCCGTCGAAGTCGTTTCTGCTTCTAATGTCTCTTCCTGCGGCGTATTCACCTCATCTGACGGTTTTACAGCCCCTTCATCAGACAGGTCGGTCCGGTCTGTTTTTTCCTTTACATTATTGTCGTCGCCGTTTACCATAAACAAAAATCCCCCTTAGCCAATTTATTCTTGCCACTCTGCACTCTGAAAGAATGGTCAATCGGATATTTCTAACAGGTTTTCTGAAAAAAGCAATAATTAATTTTGATATAGCCGCAAAAAGGCACAAAAAGCATAAAAATAAAATTTCAGGTCTTGTCGTTTCATATAAGCGCCGCTTCGGAGACGCGAGCGTCTAGTCTGATCGTAGAAGAAACTGTTGAACCCATGACGCCTACAAATGGGATACCATCAGCTCAACAACCTCTGCAACGCTCAAGTCGGTGGAATCGATCCTGATGGCATCCTGAGCCGGTTTTAAGGGCGCCAACTCACGTGTGCTGTCGTTGCGGTCCCGACGTTGGATATCCAGGCCGACTTCCTCCAGAGTTTGGCTGGAGTTTGATTTTATTTCATCATAACGTCTCAACGCCCTCGTCCGGGTGGATGCATCCAGGAAAAATTTCAGGTCGGCATCCGGAAACACCACGGTCCCCATGTCCCGGCCCTCAAACACTACGGCTTTTTCTTTTGCCAGGTCTCTTTGCAAACCAAGGAGATATTCCCGCACAACCGGCCGGGCCGATACGGCCGAGGCCAGCAGTGCAATTTCCGCCGTGCGAATGCGATCGGTAATATCCTCCCCGTTTAAAAAAAGACGCAAACTCTCTTCTTTTTCGACAAAAGCCAGCTCGAGTTCAGCGCAAAGCCGTTTGAGTTCGGCATCATTTTCGGGATTGATCCCCCGGGTTTGAACCGCCAGAGCCACGGCCCGGTAAAGTGCTCCGGTGTCAATATAGCGGTACCCCAATCGGTCTGCCAAAGCACGGCTCACCGTCGTTTTACCGGCTCCGGCCGGCCCATCGATTGTAATCAACAGTTTTTTCATTTCAGCACAACTTCCAGCGCTTCCAACAATCGTACATTTTCATGGTGGAGCCCGACATTTACCCGGATGCAATCCGGATACCCGTATGATGTCATCGATCGTACAATGACGCCCTGCTTGAGAAGATTTTCGAAAACCTCATCGGCGTTTTTTGTTACTCGAATGAGAAAGAAATTGGCCTGGGATTCCAGATACTCGATACCGAGTTTATCCAGTGCCGCGTATAAAAAATCCAATTCGTCATAAACCAGAGCGATCGTATTTGCCAGAAAATCTTCGTCATCCAGGGCGGCAATGGCCCCCGCCTGGGCAAGTGTATTGACATTGAACGGCTGTCGGACGCGGTTAAGAATATCGGCCAAAAAAGAGGGCATCAGCCCGTATCCGATGCGAAGACCGGCTAAACCATACGCTTTGGAAAATGTCCGCAGTCCGACCACGGTTTTATCGGAATTCAGGTAATCAATACTGTCCGGGCAATCCCGGTTCCTGACAAATTCAATATAAGCTTCATCGATGATCAGGACGATATCGGCCGGCAGCTCTGCGATAAAGGCTTCGAGTGATTGTCTTGAGATCATCGATCCCGTGGGGTTATGGGGGTTGTTCACAAAAACCAGGCGGGTTTTAGAATTGATGCGCGCCAGCATCGCATCCAGGTCGGTCGAATAGGATTTTAACGGCACCTCGACCGGGGTTGCGCCGGAACTGCGGATCACGATATCATAAAAAAGAAATGAGGGCAGGGGCAGGACAGC
>JAJRVC010000008.1 GCA_024277475.1 Deltaproteobacteria bacterium | reverse complement strand
TCCGCACCGGAATCGTTTCAGATCAGCCGGGGTAGAAAACTTATTGGAGTGATAGAGCGGTATCGGGGGTCAGAGACAGCAGGTCGGATAAACCCTGTGCCATGTAGCGCGTGTAAAACTACACAGTGTTGGAACAGCGAACCGCAGAATCATGAAGGATGGCCGGCGGTTGGGCTGAACCCTTCAACCCGGAACCCAAAGCCCTGGATTTCCTACTATGCTCCGGCGGGTTTTGGGCTTTCCCTATCGGCGACTTGCGGATCGATACGCCAGGTAATGAAGGGCGAGAGTGTATAAAGGAACATGTAAAAAACTGCAACGTGGCCGAAATAAGGCGTGAAGACGGAAATGGTCAACAAGAGCGACAAGCGGGTAAACCAGCGATGCCGGCTCATAAAACGTCCGAGGTGCAGATAGCGAATGGGATAAATATTCATTAAGATTGCCGTAAATATCATCGTCCCGCAACAAAAAATACCCCAGAACTGCGTCCATGGGGAGGTCTCGTTGACGGCTTGTGTAAAAATGATTAAAGGGGCCATGGAAAACATGGCGGCGGCAGGCGTCGGCATGCCTTTGAAAAATCCCGGAATGGGGCTTTTATCCAATGTAAAATAGATCAGCCGAACAAATCCGAGGAAGGCATACCCCCAGGCGATCAGGGCAATGGGTATTTGCCGGATTATTGGGTCTGAAAAATCCGAAAGGACGATATAGAAAATCCAGGCGGGTGCAATGCAGAAACTGACCAGATCGGCAATGTCATCTAAAATCCCCCCCAGGCTGATATTGTGCGTCTGCTCGTTTTCCGCCGGCAGCGGTTCGGTAAGGCCCAGTTTACGCGCCAGAGCCCCATCAAGCTTGTCAAACACGGTAGCTCCCATTAAGAACAGATAGGTCTCCCGAATACGCCCCTGATATGCAAAAAATACCGCCAGCAACCCCATCATGGCGTTCATGACGGTCAGTGCGTTGGGGAAAAATGCCAAAATACGCCGCCGCAGTCGATCATTGCCCAGGCAGAGTTCGTCCAAACATAGGGTGCCGTATTTACGGCAGTACATGGCAATGGAGCCCAGGTTGATAACCAGAAAAAGAATTTCAATGAAAAACAGACCCCGCAGCGGCAGATTCCCAAACCAGGAAATCGATGAGTAAATACGGGTTTCCGGCCCTTCAGGAACATAAAATGCGTAGGCGTAAAGAAGCGCCCCAACCGGGGCGGAGACAATGGTTCTCAACCGGGTAAATTCGCTGTATTCAGGATCCTGATCGTTACGGATAGCAAATCCACGCATAAAATTAGCAAAATTGTCACGGACCAGCACGGTTACCGTTAATATCATCACCAGAATCGCGTGTAACAGATCCGCCCGGTTGGGGTCCGGTGTAATAATATGAATGCGCCACATGGTACCGACGGCAACCAGCGGGAAAATGATCGAACAAACCACTTTGTCCATGATGCGGTCGGCGAGATTGGCCATCACGGAATGGGGATGAAAGCGGGCGGCAAACCAGCCGTCCACCAGATCGAAGGTCATTGAAACAAACAGGAAGACCACCCCCAGGATGTATAAAACCGGGCTGCGTGTCCACATAACGGCAATGGCACACAGCATCCCGCCAAACACAAGGGGCGGTCGACCGTATACCAGCAGGGTCGTTAATTTCTGCGGGATATATTGTTTCCTGGGCATGGTTTATGGGAGAGTTCAGATCTTTGGTACCTAATTTATGGGAAGCACATCATGTCTGTGAAAGATTTATCAATCAAAACATTTCCGTTTATCCGGATCAATCATAAAGAAATTCCTCACTCGTGTCAAGGCAGAGTCCTTTTCCTTTGATGAATTCGCCTTTTTCCAATTCATAACCTTTTGCCTTCTCAGTCATTTTTTGATACTTTAGACAAAGTATAGCCACTAAACACGATGACAAAAAAAGAAAGAGTACTTAGGTTAAATAATTTGGGGTTCAACGTTTCGGGTTGAACATAACCAGATAGCGGGTCTCAAAGGGATCGTGTCCTCAGTTGGGTATAGATCCGTTTCACTTGATAGAGCTTGAAAGATATTCCGGGTTTTGATTTGACTGGCCGATCTGCAGACCAGCAGCGGGGCAGAGAACTAATCCGCCTTTGCGGAAACCCTGGATAACTTAGACAAAATCACCAACCGTCTCAATTTACACCTATGGCAACCAATCAATATTTCCATGACCGGATCTTTATCTAAGAAAGTCGGCATCGCCTCCCTGATTATGATGGCGTCGATTTTTTTAAGCCGCGTAATCGGTCTTTTCAGAGAAATGGTCATCGCCAACATCGGCGGCGCCGGGGCCGCGGTGGACGCTTATCAAGTGGGATTTGTGATTCCTGACATTTTAAATCACATCGTTGCCAGCGGATTTATGTCGGTTACATTCATCCCCATCTTTTCCCGTTATCTGTCCATGGATCAGGAAGATGATGGATGGAAAGTCTTTTCCATCATATTGAACTGCTTTGGGTGCTTTCTAATCGTTTTAATTATTGTTGCCGTCACCCTTACCCCTCAATTGATTTCCTTGATTGCACCGGGGTTAAAAAATCCCGGTACCATTGCAAGCGCCGTCAGAATGACCCGCATTATCTTACCCGCTCAGTTATTTTTTTTTGCCGGGGGGCTTTTGATGGCGGTTCAGTTCAGCAAGGAGAGGTTTTTCATTCCTGCCCTGGCACCGCTACTATACAATTTGGGAATTATCTTGGGTGGAGTCATATTGGGACCCTGGATTGGGATGGAGGGGTTTGCCTGGGGTGTTTTGATCGGCGCATTCATCGGGAATCTGTTTGTCCAGGTTATCGGTGCCAGGAAAACAGGACTCAAATATTTCTTCATATTTGATCTAGGGCACCCGGATTTGAGAAAATACGTATTCCTGACCCTCCCGTTGATGGTCGGGCTGACCATGACATTTTCCACTGAATTTTTTTTCAG
>JAJRVC010000067.1 GCA_024277475.1 Deltaproteobacteria bacterium | reverse complement strand
CGACCATTTGATCACCGAACGCTGGTATGTATATGGTCTCGGCACCTGGTTCCGGGATGAATTCGCCGGCTTTGAACACCGGTTCAGCATTGGTCCCGGAGTCGGCCATAAATTCCTGATCGGTCCCAAGCATTTTCTGCTGGCTGAGACCGGTCTGAATTATACTTATGAAGACTACACAGATAAGGATGAAAACACCGAGAAATTTCTGGAGAGTCGCCTGTTTGGCAAATATGAGTGGGCGTTTACTGAAAAAGCCAAATTTTCACAATCTCTGGAATACCTGCAGAGTTTTAAAAACAGCAGCATGCGAAAATTAAATTCAGAAACAGCGTTTGTCACGGCCATTACCGATATCATGGCCCTCAAAGTATCGTATTCCATTTTCTACAACAACGATCCCAGGCCACGCGATCTTGACGATATCGACACGATCCTGGCTACATCACTGGTGGTTACCTACTAGTTTTGTAGATACATTAAGTATTGCATTCTTTTTCAAAGGTCTCGGAGTTATTTATGTCACATGGTACCGATTCTGTAAAAAGTATTTTCTTTGCCCTGGATTTGCCCGGTTCCCTTATCCAGACGATTAACCGAACCGAGGCAGCCATGCGGCAGGCAATTCCCGCGATACTGTGGTTGTTTTTTGAGCCGGATATGGGTGATTAGTTCGCGCTTTAATCCTTAAACCTTTAGGGCTTACCCGGACGTTGATTACAACTTTCAGACAACGGTTTCCGCACTCAGGGATCTGTTTGATATAATGTCGCGTACCATCTTCAATGTCCTCGACGTAATCCGGGGCATTCAAAGCCTGATCAACCCCCCGATAAGGGCCTAAATCGACGTACGGGTGTCCTCGACAACGAACGGAGAGCATCGAACAGCCACACTCATCTTTTTCACCCATATCCTGACTATGGTGATGGTTTCACCATCCAGGTTTACGAGATTGGGAAGTTCTTCGAGATAGGAGATATCTTCTTTGTTGAATTCATAATAAAGGGTATTCATGCTGAACGGATCAGCCACTAATATAACCTTAGCCGTATCATAGGGGTGTTTTTGGGGTGAGCCGGAAAAAGAGACGTGGGTTTTTTTTAAAATTTGGACGTTTTTCGGTTTTTGATAAGCCTGAATCTCGAATTTTACCGCTTCCTGGGGATAACTCTCAGACGTCATCTTCTGATCCTCCTGGTATGTGATTTGGAATCAATTATATTGCACCCGCAATTCGTAAATGATATTAATTTTTTCAGCCCTGCTGGAAGAAGTACAGACTTTTTTGAATAATCGATGTTATCCAGAGTAAGGAGAACCTATGAAAAAATTAAGCGGTTTTCAGGCAAAATACCTGAGAGGCCTTGCCCATGCGTTGAAACCTGTTGTGTTTGTCGGACAAAAAGGGATAACGGATGCGTTAATCGCATCGGCTGATCAAGCCTTTGATCGCCATGAGCTCATTAAAGTAAAATTTATTGAATTCAAGGAAAAAAAACAAAAAAAAGAGATTGCCGAAATTATTAAGCTAAAAACAGGCTGCCTCATGGCGGGTATGATCGGGCATGTCGCAATATTTTATAAACAGCATGACGATCTTGAAAAGCGCAGGGTCGTATTGCCGCAACCCAACCCGGACAAGTCGGAATTTAAGATTTAAGATTGAAGATTTGTGGTATCGCTTCGTTTTGTTTTTTCTGTTAAAATAGACCGAGCGCAGCGAAACCACCCTTCGACCTTCAACTCGACCGCGACCCTTGACCTTCTGCGGTTCCCTGCTCGACCAAGCGAAGTCGCATACAAGTTTTTTCTACTCCCGTTCCATAGTATCCACCTTGAGTTCGTCCGCGTATATTATCAAATGTTGTCCGGGTTGGATATGCTTTCTTAATTTCAAACGATTCCAGATGATCAGCGCCGGTAGAGGAACATTGAATCGCTCTGCAATGGCGGATAGATTATCGCCTTTTTTGACCACGTAAACGCGCTCCCGGTTTTCGGCCAGCCATTGATCAACCAGGGTTTTAAATCGAGGCTGAAATCCGTTGGCGGCGCCCCTGGGAATCAGGATCCAATGATTACCTGCAGCCAAAAAGTGTCCCCTGATTTCGGGGTTTAAATCCTTGATCACTTTAAAACGGGTATTGGCCGCCTCGGCAATTACGGAGATCGGTGTCTCCTGAAAGCACTCCAGTTTGATACGGTCAAATTGCAAGGGCGGGTATAAATCTTTTTCGGTGAATAGAAAACCGTAGGTTTCGGGGTCGGACAAAATGATTTTTGCAGAGATGATGCGCAATAGGTACCGTTGGGTCTCAAGGGGGAGATAGAGATGATAATAATTACGGGTTTTTTGAGCCAGTATTTCCGACAGCAATCCCTGTTCCCCCATGTTGTAAGCTGCGGCTGAAAGGGTCCAACTTCCCATGATACCATACAGCTGCTTAAAATAGGCGATGGCAGCCTCGGTTGACCGGAATATATTGCGGCGTTCATCTTTATCGGCATTGATGCTCAGCCCGTATTTGCGGCCGGTAGCCTTCATAAACTGCCAGAAACCGACAGCGCCTTTTTTAGACCCGGCATGGGGTCTCAAAGCGCTTTCAGCCATGGCAATATACTTCAAGTCTTCCGGCATGTTGTTTTTTTTCAGCATATTTTCGATAATCGGAAAATAGCGGTTGGCTCGCTTAATCCAGAGCACGACTTGAGGGCGATCCCATAGGGTCAGAAGCATTTCTTTTTCGAGACGTTCACGGACATCCCGATTGTCCAGCTCAACAGGTTCCCCACAAAAATAGAGCGGACCGCTAATGCGCACCCTGGATATCAACGAAGGAAACCGACTGAATTCCAGTGTCGTGGGACTTTCACCGTGGCCAGGCGTTACGGTAATTGCTGTAATTACGAAAAAAAAGAAAAGAGATTTCATTTCATTATTCGATATTCGCGTTTTTCCAACTGGGAACGTTGAACCCTGAACCTCGCAACCTATACCGTGTCTGCTACAGCGCCCGCAAATATTCCGGTTTCAATGCGATGTTACCGGCCAGAGCCTGATCAATCAGTTTTAAGGTCCCCTCTTTGTCTTTTGGCAATCTGGCCTTGATGGGCAGATAATTCGAAGCATGATTGGCGTGAAAAAGCCCCTTTGAGAGTTTGGTGGCGGCGATCATCGTTCTCAACTCCGCAAGCATTTCATCAGGTTCAATCAGGGTAAATTTTGCGGATTGGAAATCGTCAAAAAGCGGGGTTCCTGGAATAAGCATCAGGCTCAAAGCACCGACGTAATTCGGATCGATGGCTGACAGGACACGGCCTGTTTCTTCGGCATGAATGTGCGAGCGTTGCCGGCCGGCAATTCCCAGCAAGATGGTGACGGATAATTTCATTCCGGCCTTCCTTGCTTTTTTGCCCATGTTTATCATATGTGATGACGTGGCCCCTTTGTTGATTTTTTTCAAGGTGATGTCGTCACCGGTTTCAAGGCCCATGTAAACGATTCCCAGACCCAGGGTTTTAAGTGCTCTAAGCTCTTCAAGGGTCTTCATATTCAAGCTTTTGGCATTTGCATAGGCCCCGATACGGGTAACCCACGGAAGCTGTTCTTTTATGGTCTGAAGAACTTTCACCAGCCTTTTTTGAGGAATAATCAGAGCGTCCCCGTCACAAAGAAATACGCGGCGCTGTCTCCGGCAATATTGGGCAGCAAATTCGATATCTTCTAGAATAACCGAATCCGGCTTGATTCGGAAACGCTCTCCTGAATAAGTACCGCAAAATGTGCATTTATTGTGCGAGCAGCCTATGGTTATCTGAAGCAAAATACTGTTCGCCTCGCTGGGCGGCCTGATAATGTTTCCTTCATAATGCATTCGATTTATTCCTTTTATTTAAGCATCTTTGCGAGCAAAGTACTCAATGCCTCCAGCCCCACCGGCTTAGCCAGATAATCTTTAATGGAGTCTTTGGTCCGTTGGCTCATACCGTCGACGCCTTCCTCCTCGTAGCCGGAAAAGATCGAAATGTTGGCATCAGGGTCATAGTTAAGAATTTTTTCGATACAGGTGATGCCGTCCATTTCCGGCATGTTAATGTCCATTAAAACCGCATCTGGTTTTTCATCGCGATATTTTTCCAGGCCTTTTTTACCGTTGACAGCAAGTTCCGGTTTATAGCCCAGATATTCGAGTAAATCTTGCATGGCGTTGAGAATCTCAGGTTCGTCATCGACCACCAGCACCCGCTGACCCTTGCCCCGGGTGATTACCGGGGAGTCTTTTTGTTCACTTTGCTTTTCGTCAAGGGCTAAAGAAAAAAGAATCTTAAAGGTGGTACCCTGGTTTGGTTGCGAATCGACACTGATCATACCATCATTGCTTTTAATAATTCCATAGGTGGTGGAAAGCCCCAGACCGGTTCCCTTACCGATTGGCTTTGTGGTATAGAACGGATCAAAGCATTTCCGTACGGCTTCTCTATCCAT
>JAJRVC010000066.1 GCA_024277475.1 Deltaproteobacteria bacterium | reverse complement strand
CTTACGAGCCGGAGGCCCAGAGGACCAGGATTTCGATGTTAGATTAAACTTGTTCTACGACCCATCCCCCGATTGTGCCTGATTCTTAAAAAAATCTCTTTCCCAATGTAAACGAGCAAAATGAAAACAATTAAAGTAGACAAATCACTGCCCCGGATTTCACGCCATAAACCTAATGTTTGCCTGTTGGCAGACCGGGAGCCGGCAGTTGAAATAAAACACATGCCGCTGGCAGGATTCAGCTTGTCGGTAACATCCTCTATAAAAGAATCCGAACCGGAGGAATCGGAACTGTGATCGGAAGCCGTACGTAAGGCAAGAGGGTCGACAATGACACCGTTTTCAATGCCGTCCGCATCACCGAAGCCGCCGTCTGTCAGGGTCAAATGGACCGTTTTTCGATCGGCGCTGAAATCAATGAAGTCGGAATAATCAAACCATTCATCGTTTACGGGATCATATTTATACCATATTCCATCGTCGTAGGCCGCCTTGGAAAGGTAAATGGCCACTTTGACCTCGTCTCCAGGTTCTTTTACAAGCAGTTTAAAATGAATCAGCCCAAACGCCAGAAAATTCGGTCCGTCTTGAGCGGAAAAGAGCAAATCAGTATCCCCGGGAATCTCTGATTGGATGGACACAATGGAATCAGCATTTTCAGCTTCCCGAATACTGATACCGATCTTAAAACCGCCGGACTCGGTGGCAACGCACTTGATGTCTTCCTGATCCCGGTCCATGATTCCATCTTTATCCAGGTCAATGGTGGTATCCACTTCCTGATGATCCAGGACACCATTGCCGTCTGAATCCTGTTCGAGGAATTCAGTCGTAAAATATCCGGCTTCAGACCATTCCGAAGCTGTACCCCGACTGTCAATAACTTTGACCTGCCAGATGTAATCGGTGTCTTCCTCCAGGATCAGCATCGGCACTTTCAGGGCGGTCAACGATGAACTTGTCGTGACATCAAACACACAGAATTCATCATTGACCCGAATGATCTTCCATTGGGTCTGGCTGTGGACATCGTCAACATTTGGATCATAAAATTCGTCGGTCTCAAGCAGCGGTGTTAAGCCGACTATCTCGTAATTACCAGGACTCAGCAACTGCGGAGGATCCGGTTTTAAATTATTTTCATTATAATTCGGTTGGGATCCCATATTATACTCGTTGAGATTGCTGATGTCATCACCGTCGGGATCATCGTCGGCATCATCTTTAAGCGGATCCAGGCCGTACAACAACTCCCAGGTGTCCGGCATGCCGTCATTGTCGTCATCCGTATCCGCGTTGTTGCCCTCGCCGTCACCATCCGTGTCCAGATACTCATCCGCATCATACGGAAAATCATCCTGATCATCCGCAACACCGTCTCCATCACTATCGGTTACCGGTTCTCTGGTGACGTATACCGAACAGGAATCAGTCGCCTGAAGCCCTTCGTTATCTGCCACGACCAACTGAAAAACCAGGGTCTCACCCGATGCAACGACATTGGGCGATATGAAACTGGCTTCGATTTGATCGAAGTTTGAGAGTTGCACGGAGGGTCCGCTGATCTGGTTCCAGGAATAAGCAGCAATACTGCCATCCGGATCCGATGAGGTATTACCCTTTAATTTGATGACAGCTCCTTCATTGGCTGTCTGATCAGGACCGGCGTTGGCTATCGGCGACTGATTATCGACGGTAAAGCCGGCCGCAATCGTATGGTTCTGAACCACATTGGTGAACGCATAGGAGGTAACCGCTCCAACCGAGATACCATCCACCAAAACATCCTGAACCTTATAATTCGCACCCCCAGTGATGGTAAATGTTCTGCTGGATCCATGGCTGACCGTGACACTGCCGGAAGGCGAAATACTTCCATTAGCGCCCGCTGAAGCCGTAATGGTATGGGTGTTTTCAGTAACAGTGATACTTTTGCAATCCGACCAACCCGATAAGGCTCCATTGCTATCTTTTGCCTGAGCTTTGACACAGAAAATGCCGGCAGAGGACCAGGCATGGCTCTGCGAGGATGCTCCCCAGTTGGAGCTTGACGCGTCGCCCCAGTCATACAGTAGTTCAGGCACATCACCTTCAGGATCGGAAGCCGCCGTGCTGAAGTTGTAACTTGTCTGGATATACCCGCTGGAAGGACCGGCCGGTACCGACGGTGTGGATGGGCTACTATTTGGATCCGGTGAAATAGTCTGGCAGGTATCGACACCTGTAACCTGCACACAGGTTAAGCCAGCCTCACACTCGTTGTCATTATCACAGTCCCCTTCACCCTCAGTACAGGGTCCAAAATCGCGGCAATAATCCAGACTGTCACCGGTAGGTTTGGCGTTGCTGAAAGTGTGGACCAGTTCCTCCGAGTAGGCGCTCTCATTGTAGTCTTCGTCATAGGCGGTGGCAGCAAAATAATAAGTACCACCGTCGTCAAGTCCCGTGACCGTATACTCTGTGACATCGCCCACATCGATGCTGTCGGAATAATTGCCGCTGGCCGTACCGTAGTAAATTTTATACCCGGCAAGATCCGGTTCGGTGTTGGCATCCCATGCCAGGGTAACCGTTGCACCATAGGCAACCATGGGCGACACGAGCAAAGCAAGAGCCAGTAAAGTAAGTAAAGAAACCTTCCTGAACACGTAAGCAATTATTCGAGGAAAGCATATTATTGTTGTATCCATTCGAGCACCTTTCATTTTTTTTTGGATTTACCGCGCATCGCGCAGCCAAATTGAAAGGTGCTACGTTTGCCCGGCAGCCCTGCTACCGTATCCCGTGGTTTGCGGGGTTTAGGCCAGTGGCTTTGCGTCCCATCCTTTCGGATGGTTTGCCTTTATCAAGCTTTCTGATTATAAATGATAAGTTGTTATCTCCTTGTATAGCAAATTAAATGCCAATCGCAATTCATTGGCATTTTTTCTAATATCCCAAAATTATTAGGAATATAAACAACATCGGTTTTGCGATCTTCAAACCGTATCTTTTTTTAATCAGGCATGGAATTTGAATTACGAAATTGTAATCAGAGGTAAAATAGAAAATCAAACCCGGGAGAACACGAAAATGGGTCTAGGGTGTCAGGAATCCGGCCGCCGGCCGATAGGCCCTATAGGGGACTACGCTGCAGCACAAATTATGATCAAAAAAGAAACTCTAAAAAAGAGAATATCGAAGTAATGACCAAAGGAAATTCAACGTTGAAGTAAATTTCAAATATATTTGGGTAGGTCTTCTACCGCGCCTCTTTAAAATAGGATTTGATTGCTGCCACGACTCTATCGGCGGTTCGGCCATCCCACAAATCAATATTGCAGTCATGAGAGAATTTTTTCGAAAGCAAATCATCCACATGTTTTTCGAAATCATCGAGAACGCACAAACAATTGGTACCCTGATGGATGGTAATTGGCCGTTCTGTGTTGGGTCTCAAGGTCAGACAGGGAATACCCAGATAGGTGGTTTCCTCCTGAAGGCCGCCGGAGTCGGTAAGCGCAAAACGGCAGTTAAATACCAGGTTCATGAAGCGGATATAGTTAATAGGTCCGGAAATTATTAAATTGTCCGCCTTTTCCAAAAGCGGCATCAAATCGAAATTTTCCATATTTTTCCGGGTACGCGGATGCACTGGAAAAACAAGGGGCACCCGTCGCGATATGCGAACCAGGGTGTGGCAAAGTGTTGTCATGCTCCTGGGATCATCCACATTCGAAGGACGGTGCAGGGTCACCAGGCCGTATTCGCCCGGATTCAATCCCATCTCGCCATAAACGGCCTGCTTTTCGATGGAGCCGCGCAACATTTCCAGCGAATCAATCATAATGTTGCCCACGCGCTGGATTTTCTGTCTGGCGGCCCCTTCTCGAACCAAATTATCATCGGCATCGGGGGACGGCGTCCAGAGGATATCCGCCAGAGCATCGGTCACCAACCGGTTGATTTCCTCGGGCATGGTGCGGTCAAACGAACGCAGCCCGGCTTCAAGATGGGCAACACACGGCCGATCGAGGTCTGCTGAGTCTAATGCTCCTGTTGGACCTATGGGGTTTGATTTTAACCCTGCTGATTTGTAGGAGATTTTTACAGCGGCGATGGTACAGGCCATAGTGGAATTGACATCTCCGACAACGATAACCATATCCGGACGGCTTTCAAATAAAACCTTTTCGTAGGCGATCATCACTTGACCGCTCTGTTCGGCATGGGTGCCGCTGCCCACATCCAAGTGCAAATCGGGCTCCGGCAGACCAAGATCCTGAAAAAAGACATCGGACATGTTCAGATCATAATGTTGGCCGGTATGCACAATGAGGGGTTCAGCCCATGGTTCTTTTTTCAGAGCATGGTAGAGCGGTGCGATTTTCATAAAATTCGGTCTGGCAGCTGCAATAAGATGAATTTTCATGGTAAAAGCGTTCCCAATTGATTATTTTTTAACGAAAACATTCGACTTCAGGTTCA
This sequence comes from Deltaproteobacteria bacterium, assembly GCA_024277475.1. Next base: position 9,120 of record JAJRVC010000066.1, on the reverse strand, counting down.
CGCAGAAATAAATTGAGTTATTAGGGAAAATGAGCATTATTAACCTGGACTCCGGGTTCCTAATGCCTTACTTTGTCCTTCTGAATGTTAAGCCCTTCTTGTGGGGTCGAAGCCCCAAACCTGTGAACGGTTACCAGTAAGTGTAACATGGCCACTGCCGAAGTCCAACTTAAAAAATTATGTTCTAGTGGTGATTATCCGTCAACTGGCAACCGGTGCAGTCTGAAATAAGATTCTTTAATTTATTGTGCAGAACCGAGTAGGAATAGTATTTTTGGGCTGTTTCGTAATTATGTTTTACCATTTTTCTGCGCAGTTCCGGATCGGTTAACACTTTTCTGGTTTTGCGCACCGTTTCATCCGATACATATCCGTCCATCTCAATTACTGAAAAACCTTTGGGCTTAATATCCATCGTGTAGATCGAATAGGTGTTTACCATAATCGGTCTGCAAAAATAGATGGCTTCCAGGAATGCATTGCCGAACCCTTCAAAAGTTGAGGGATACGTGACCAGATCGGCATGGGGATAGACGTCTTCCAGCTTGTAAATCTTCCTTCCGCTCTCGGTAAGGCCTCTTTCTTCATTGATAATGCTTGAGACAAAATAGGTGTCAACTCTCATCAATTTGGAGTATTCTCTCACCCGGCGTTCGTAATCATACCCTTCATCTCCGGAGGCATGCGAAATAATCAGTTTGGCCTTCATCCCCAGCCGGTGCACCAGCTCAATGGCATGTTCAATTCCTTTACGCTTAACAACCCGGGTGGGCTGAAGGATTAACAGTACATCATCTGCTACTCCCAGCGCCTGCCGCACATCTGACGCATAATCATCAGCTTCGCTATTCTCGTTTTTGGAATTAAATCCATAGGGTTCAAAACCACCGGACATCGGGGGCGGATTTTCAAAATCCATAACATTGGGAATAATAGTGGGTGAAATACCGGTACGGAGACTCAACTGGTTATCCGCTGAAGAGTTGATTACCACATGCTGGATCGTCGGCAGGTGGGGCGGAAACGCCATATTGAGATATTCCCAGGCGGCATTGATCACAAAATGCTGGCGTTCCCAAAAAAAATCGTGATGATGGGCGATGGTGGGCATTCCGGTTTCGGAAATGATCTCGGTAAGCGCAATGCCCAGGGGTAGGTTCAAGGGAATCGTTAGAGCGTTTTCCGGAACTAGCAAATCAATTTTAAATTTTTCAATGAATTTATATATGTGATCCTTTAGCCTGCGTTTGAGTTCATAGATTTTTTGGGTGACAACCCGTCCCCTTACCCGGCTGCCAAAACATTGTCGAAAGACTTCATTGATATCCGGGTGCTGAAAATGGGCTTCTTCGAGAAGATATGAACATTCTGCCGGCCGATCAAGCTCACCGGCGAAATAATAACAGGCGAATCCAACCCTTTCAAAAACATCAGCCCATTTGGCTGTTTCCAGCGAAACCCCGTCTGTTCCTGCAAAACGCGTGGATATGAAACCCACATTATGGTTTCTTTTACAAAACGAACAATATGCCATTTTTCAAACCTCCTCATAACGAAAACAGTCAACAACATAATCGTTGACCAGCTGCATCTGTATTTCAATCGACATTCCCGTTATAGTTGAATAGATAAAATCCCAAAGCCTTATCGACTCCCTCCGTAGGAGCAAATTCAGTTCCGATAATCGTCTTGTTGATGTTTCTGATAATCACTTTCTTTTTTATGAAGGCTCTTTGAGAATCGTCGGTATGAAATTCTACCTGAATGACGTCTCCGACCTCACAGTCGTTATCGGCATCAATCTGAAGTTTCATTCCAAATGTGGACAAATCCTTGACAATCATCAATCCGCCGCCAATCTGTTTGCCATCGACATAGCGACTGTAAGATCCGGGCAAGTTCGTTTCTTTGCGGTATCGTTTTCGTTTTTCCAAAATGGAGACATAAGAATAACCGCACGGGCACTTAACACTCACCTTAACGTTTTTATCCAGGTCGGCATATTTTGAAACATTTACCGTCTTTGATTTCTGACACTTCGGACAAACAAAGGTAGCCATCTTTGTGCTGGCTATATAAACTTTTTCAGTCATATCACTTCCCTAACTATTCAATTTTTAAAAAACCGGTAGACAAGTCCGGTTCGGCCGGGTCAGTTAATGAGTTTTATTATTTTTTATCACGAAATGCTTTTTTTTTAAACAGGATTTTCGCATTAATTCAGGGAGCTGAAACAAAATCACACCATAAACTTTAGGAAAATCTTTAAGATTAAAGCCTTTTCAATGATTTCTTCTTGTAAAACCGTGAAAAACAAGCATTCACCTATTGACTTTCGGAGATTTTTGAGTTAGATTGACTACATAAAAGCTTTTATTGCTTTGCTCTTAAACTCAAAAGAAGGAGACAGAAATGACAAAAGCAGAATTAATTGAAAAAATGGCAAAAGATGCTAACGTTTCCAAAGTGGCGGCCGGCGCGGTTCTTGACTCGTTCATGACCAACGTCACCAAAGCCCTGAAAAAGAAAGACGGAAAAGTCACGCTGGTCGGATTCGGAACATTTATGAAGAAGCGTCAAAAGGCACGCAAAGGCCGCAATCCTCAAACAGGCGATCCGATTAAAATCAAGGCCCGAAACGTAGTAAAATTCAAAGCCGGCAAAAAGCTCAAGGACTCCATCTAATTTAGCCCAAGTCCTAAAGGGGGCAGTTCTTCAGCTATAGGGCTGAAAGCTGCCCTTTTTATTTATCTTCAAACTTTAATGGATTTCCGTTAGAATTGACAGTGGAAAAAAATGGGGGCAATCGCAAAAATGCAGGACTTGATGGAAAATGATATTCTGACCAAAGTAGCCAGATATAATCTGATTCGAAACCAAAGAATGATTTACATTGATGTCCATGAAACCCTGGCCGGTGATCTGGCGGGTAATTTTGTAGCGGTTCCAAATCTCATTAATATTATTGCCCGACAGGAATTTCAGGGAGTTGGAGCAACCGAAGTGGAAGCTTTGAACAACTGCCTGGTCAAAATAAAAAATTTTGACATTGAAGATTTATTTCCTGAATCCAACCCGACAACGTCGGTAAAAACGTGATCGATGAGCTCAAATAAAGATGGCCATTGAGCCGGCCGGAAGATACCCGGTCCTCGATCTGATAAAATCGTCACCTCACGGAGCATCGCTTCTTTTTTTGTTCACCTCCGCTAACCCCGAATCGTTGAGCGGTTTCAAAATTTTTATAATTTTAGGGCGGTATTCATTTTTTCTAGCTAGTTTGTTCGCCGTTGTTTTGATTATCAGCAGAGCCACGAAAAAAAAAATAAAGCCCATGACCACCGAGAACCCGGAAGGATTAAAACCGAACTTGGGAGCCATCTCCTGACCGATAGCCGCGCCGATGATCAGAAACAATATCGGAAACACATAGAGCAGGAAGGTAGCCTTTAACAGCGATGAGGTTTCAAAACTCAGGACAATCCGATCTCCCACCTTGGCGCCGGCTTCATTGATGACTTTTACCTCCATCTCATCACTGGTTTCCATGGCGTGGCAGGACCCCCTGGCCGAACATCCCTCACAGTCGCCGGACTTGACTGTTTTTACCCATGCCGCGCTGGAATCGGTTTTGATGACGATGCCCTGTTCAGTTGCCATAAAGAAATCTTTCGTCAGTACCTAGTTTAGTAGATACCCAGGTCCAGAGGACCAGGATTCCGATGTTAGATTGAAATCACATCATGACTGTTGCTCTATACGGTCGGCAGACTCCTCTTTTTCTTCGACCTCAGCAGAATGTTCATAACAAATCAGTCCGCATTGCAGACACCTTGAAGCTTCAAATCCCGCCTTTTCGCTGTTAAAGCCCCTTTCAATCTCCCCGCATGCAGCAAGCTCCCTGCCGCTGCAAAGTGGCATGATCTGGCGCTGACAGGCCATAACGCTTTCAACATGATCGACATTCTGCAAAATGGATTCCGGCGTGATCACCTGCTCCGTAAGAGACGGGTCAATCCCGTACATCATCTGCTGCAGGGATACCGCCGCTCTTCTTCCGGCTCCGATGGCTTTAATCGCGGCACTGTAGTCAGCCAGCACATCCCCCTCAGCAAACAGCCCGACTTCGTCTTTAAAGGCGGGTTGTTTATAAGGCGGCGTGGCCTCCCAGCGCAAGGGCCGATCCGCAAGCTCTCCGGTTTCGGGTTCTTCCGGTTTTGACTCAATAAAAATCAACTCCGGGAAGCGTCCGGTGGCGATGATCAAGTTTTGAGCCGTTAGGGTGGTTTTTTCCCGGGTTTTGATATTAATCGTATCCAACTCGACAAGACGATCCCCTTCACCTCTTATGCAGTGGATAGCGGCGTTATACATAATATCGAATCCTTCGCAACCGCAATTTTTTACATCGTCATCGCTGATAGGACTGTTTTGTATATCCTCACGAAACAATAGGGTAATATTTTCGGCACCCCATTCTTGGCAAATCGTTGCCGCTTCCAAAGCAAGTTTGCCGCCACCGAAAATAGTTACGTCCGATTGACAGGTAAACATCTCATGGCCTTTGGCCGCTAAACTTAAGAGATCGACCATCATACAGGTGCCGGGAATAGGCGATTCGATTTGGGTCACAGTTTCCCGGGCCAGCCGGCTGTCCCAGCCGCCGCCGGCCAAAAATACGGCCTCAACATCCTGCCTGAGCAAAGAGTCCACTGTAAAATCTTTTCCCATTACCTTGCCGGTCTGCGCTGCGACTCCCATTTCAAGGATCCCGTCGATGTCCCAATCGAGTATCTCCTCGGGCAGTCGTTCTTTGGCTATGGCACTTCGCAACAATCCGCCGAGTTTCGGGTTGGCGTCATAGACGGTTACCCGGTGACCCAGGCGGGCGGCAAAATAAGCCGTAGAAAGCCCTTCCACTCCCCCGCCTACCACGGCAATGCCACGGCCCGATGAGGGTGCCTTGTAGGGAAGTATTCTTTCCCCGCTTTGCCGTTCAAAATCGGCGACATAACGTTTCAGATAATTGATCGCCACGGGCTCATCAATAAAATTCCGACGACAATCCAGCTCACAGGGACGCGGACAAATTCTTCCGATAATAGCCGGAAAAGGGTTGCGCTCCTTGATGACCTGAACCGATCGATGGAAATTACCCAGAGAAATCTGTCGGATATATTCACGGATATCAATGCCGGCCGGACAACCCCGCTGGCAGGGTGTGGTACATTCTTCGGTGGTGTATTCTCTCATGATGCGGCGGGTAACGGAAGACAGAGTAATGATGTGCTTCGGGCAGACCCGTTCACAGGTACCGCAACCGGTGCATTTCGTTTCATCCACCACAGGCAGTCCCTGGGGTCCCATGGTAATCGCATCAAAGGGACAAGCTTTTTCACAGGTCCCCAGGCCCAGACAGCCGATGGTGCATACTTTCATACCACCGCCTAAAAGCGCCACCGCCCGGCAATCATCCAGCCCGTCATAGATGTATTTTAAATCAGCATGCTTGACACCGAAATAGCATCCCGGTAAGGCGATGTCCGGTTCCTTTGCCTCTATTTTAACTCCCATGATTCCGGCGATGGCTTCAGCCACCTCGGGGCCGGCCGCCACACAGGAATTAGGCGCCGCTATTCCGGCCACGATCGCTTCTGCATTGGCGCTGCAACCCGGCAGCCCACAGCCACCTCAGTTGGCACCCGGCAATTCGTCCTCGACATCCAGAATCTTGGGATCGACATAAACATAAAATACTTTCGACGCCAGAGCTAAACCGGCGCTGATGACCAGTCCTATGCCCCCCATCAAAATAAGCGCTGCAGTCATGATATCACTCCAACAATGATTATTTGAAGAACTGTTAGGCCCCTATGAATTATTTTTGTGCATTTTTCGCTAAAAAACATTTTTACCGCCAAGACACCAAAGCACAAAGATTAATTTTTACAAACAATTTTGTTTTATGACTTTGTGCCTTGGTGGCCCTTCTTCCTGCTTGTCCGGGTTAGGCTCTTAAAAGTTAAAATATAGCATCAAACCTGCACTTCTCAAAACAGGTCATGCATTTGATGCATTTTTTTTTGTCGATAAATGCAACCTCTTTCTTTTTCCATACAATGGCATCAGCCGGACAGCTCCGGAAACAAAGACCGCATTTGGTACAAGTATCCGGCTCGACTTCGAATCGAAGCAACTCCACACAGCGCTTGGCCGGACATCGTTTTTCATAAATATGGGCCTCATATTCGTCCCTGAAGTAGCGTAACGTGGAAAGGACCGGATTGGGTCCGGTTTGCCCCAGCCCACACAAAGCGGTGTCTTTGATCGTGTAGGAGAGCTCCTCCATGACTTCTATATCTCCGGGTTCTCCTCTACCTTCGCAGAATTTTTCCAGCAGCTGCAAAAGTCGTCGCGTCCCCTCGCGGCAAGGAGTACATTTACCGCAGGACTCATCCTGAACAAAATCCATGAAAAAGCGTGCCATGTCCACCATGCAGGTATTTTCATCCATGACAATGGCCCCGCCGGATCCCATGATAGCCCCTACTTTGGCAATGGCTTCATAGTCAACGGGTGTGTCCAGGTATTGTTCCGGAACGCAACCGCCGGAAGGGCCGCCCAGTTGGACCGCTTTAAATTTTTTCTTCCCGGGAACACCGCCCCCGATATCATAAATTATCGTCCTGAGGGTCGTCCCCATCGGCACTTCCACCAGGCCGATGTTATTGACATCGCCGGACAACGCGAAAACCTTGGTCCCCTTGCTGCTCTCCGTACCCACACTGGCATACCATTGTCCCCCGTTTGTAATGATCTGAGCAATATTGGCCAGGGTTTCAACATTATTTAAGACGGTCGGTTTTTCCCACAACCCCTGATGTGCCGGAAACGGCGGGCGAGGGCGCGGCATCCCGCGTTTACCCTCAATCGATCTCATCAAAGCCGTCTCTTCCCCGCAAACAAACGCGCCGGCTCCCTGGTAAATCTCAATATCAAAATCAAAACCGCTGCCTAGAATATCTTCTCCCAGCAGTCCGTATTCCCGGGCCTGTTTGATGGCTATCCCCAGTCTGCGGATAGCCAGGGGATATTCCGTGCGGGCGTAAATGATTCCCTTATGGGCATCAATGGCCCTGGCGGCGATAATCATGCCTTCGAGGACGGCATGCGGATCGGCTTCAAGAACGCTCCTGTCCATAAAGGCACCGGGATCGCCCTCATCGGCATTGCACAAAACATATTTGATTTCTCCCGGAGTCTGGCGCGCAAACTCCCATTTCAAACCGGTGGGGAAGCCTGCACCGCCGCGGCCCCTGAGCCCGGAAGTTTTGACCTCTTCAATGATCTGTTCCGGAGTCATTTCCAGAAGAGCTTTGGCGACCCCAAAGTAGCCGTCCCTAGCAATATATTCATCGATAAGTTCCGGATCGATAATCCCTTTGTTGCGCATTACCCAGAACATTTGATTGGCAAAAAAAGGGATTTGTTCCATGGTTGGAATGGTTTCCCTGGAGGCGGGCTCTACATAGAATAATTTTTTAACCGGACGGCCCTTTAAAAAATGCTCTTCAACCAGGTGGGGAACATCCTCGGCTTTAAGTTTCTGGTAAAAAATTCCTTCGGGCTGAACCAGCATGACCGGGCCGACAGCGCAAAAGCCATTGCAACCTGTTTCGATAATCTTAATCTCTTCAGCAAGCCCCTGGCGCTCGAGTTCCTTTTGAAGGGCTTCTTGAAACCCTATAGTTCCAGTAGCATGACAGCCCGTGCCACTGCAGAGCATTAACTGGGTTCTAACCTTATTCATTCTCTTCTCCTGCAATTCACGATTTCACCAGGAACCATCAATTCTGACAAGAACACTTATTCATACTTTTCAATTGTTTCAATTACCTTGTCAGCTTTCACCCCGCCGTAAGTGTCCTGATCCACCACCACCACCGGGGCAAGTCCACAGGCCCCCAGACACCTGACAGCTTCCAGGGAAAAGCGCCGGTCCTCAGTGGTACCGCCTTCTTTCATGTTGTACTGGTTTTCAATGCGGCTGATAGACTCCTGTATGCCTTTCACATAACAGGCTGTTCCCATGCAAACCTTGATCACGTGGCGCCCTTTGGGCTTCAACGAAAAAAGCGAATAGAAAGAAGCGATACCGAAAACCTCGCTGCGGGAAAGGTTGAGTCCGTAGCTGATATAGTCAATCAACTCAACAGGAAGATATCCAACAACATCCTGACATTCCCGCAAAACGCCGATGACCGAACCGGGCAGGCCCTGGTTGGCTGCAACGATCTCATCGATTTTCTTCCACATATCATCCGTAATATCAGAATGTTGAGGATGTTTTCTATCAGACATATAATAATCCTCCGGCTAATCGGTAATGGAAAAGACAGGTAACTCAAATGCAAAGGTTGGTATATCACATAATCGGTTCAAAAAGTCAACGGCAACAAAAAGGAACGACGAATGTCGATTGACGAATGAGTCTTTGCGGAAATTAATGGATCGTAATATGCATGCACTATATAAAGTTGCAAATAGAAATGATTGAACGAAGCGATTTCCGTCCTTCATCATTCCCTAATCGCCTTCAAATTCGACTATCGAAAATACTTTTCGATTACCGAGTTTTGCCCGACCGTTTAAATCAGGCAACTCCAGAACAAATGAGCATTCAACAATTTCTCCACCCAGTTTTTCAACCAGATTCGCAGCTGCTGAAATTGTGCCTCCGGTGGCCATTAAATCATCTATTACGACGACTCTTTCACCTTTTTGAATGGCATCCTCATGTATTTCGATGATTTCTTCGCCGTACTCTAATGTGTAAGATTCACTGAGTGTGTTATAGGGAAGTTTACCGTTTTTTCGGATCGGGATCATACCGACATCCAATTTATACGCCAATACGGATCCAAATAAAAACCCCCTGGCATCGATGCCGACAATTTTATCGATCTTTTCGTTTACATATCGGTCATAAAAGATAGTACAAATTTGCTTAAATGCCGGCGGGTCCAGCAATAGCGTTGTAATATCTCTAAATATAACACCTTTAATAGGCCAATCCGGTATAGATCTTACTTTACTCTTAATGTAATCGCAGGCTTCTTT
>JAJRVC010000065.1 GCA_024277475.1 Deltaproteobacteria bacterium | reverse complement strand
TTTACGTATTTTTTAAAGCCGTCAACGCCGTTTTGAACCATTAAAAGCCGTCATTTTATTCTTTAGTTTGGGGGATCTTCTCCTCAAGTTAGCTGTTTGAATTTGTATGAACACTACAGGAGTCGGTCATGCGATATAGGAGGTATGTTGACTTTCTGAATTTGATAATTTTGATGGTTATTCAAAAAATTTTTGAAAGTTTTTGGTGTACAGGAACCATCTCGTTCAACTGCTCCACCCGCCTTAGGGATATTTGATACTGGCCATTACTCGGCATTGTTCTTCCTTTGAATTCATTCCAAATTATCGTTCCAGGTCCATTATAGTATTCTTTAAATGTTCCGTCAGCCAAGATTTTGATTATAATTGTATGATCCGGACAACTTCTGAAAGCGACTCGGTTGGATTGCGTCGCCTTGATTTCCACCGTACTTCTGTCCTGAGTAACAGCATCATACCCCTTGTTGGAAGCGGTCATCAACTTTAAATTGTAAGCGTCTGCAACCAGACACTCACCTATGCTTCCAACCATATGGCCGTCAGGGGTAAAGTGGCGTCCAGGAAACATCTGCTCGAGTTCCAGGACGATGGAATACAATTTTTTGATTAAAATCTGAAATCCATCATGATCCATATTCAAGCACCATCATTTGTTTTCATTGTTACCCCATTCCCTCGTCAAATCTTTAGCACGTTTATAGAGAAGGCCGTCGTGATGCTAACAATCTAAACCCACCCGGTACCGGTTTAAAGGGACCTGCAGGAGGTGAGCGATGATCTTTTTGGAAGAGCCTCAACGCTGCGATGTCGATTTCACCGATAACAATAAAGTCCTCTATACCACCCTTGACTCGAACAACATCACGGCGCCAATTATCTTTGAATGGAGCTCGAATACGGCTGTCACCATATTTTCGATCATTGCACTGTACGATATAGGCATGGATATCTAAGGCCGATGATTCAACAAGTGCTGCAAATGATTTCGAATCCTTATTCCATTCAGGTACCAGTACTGCATCTACTTTGCCTCGGAATTTTGCACGATATCTGATGTTGGTCAATTCACTGCAAATCAGGATTGCAAAATGGAAATCACCGTGGATAATAACAGGTTTCCTGTTGTCAGTAGATAGAGGTTGTGGCCGCACCCCGGCAATCCGCCACAAATTGCATTCTTCATGGTGTGCAAGATTGAATTTATCTTGCCGGTAGATAACGGATAAGGGGAAACCTACAAAATCGGAGATCAGAGAAGCCCAGGCCTGGTTAGCAACCCGTTTCTTGCTATGGTGTATATAATCCACCCCTGCCAGCAGTGAAATTTTATTCTGAGCAAGTTTTATGGCAATTCTGCTAAACCATCGGGCAGGTACAGACAACTCAGGGAGTATCAGGTAATCAGGATGTTTTGAAGAGGAAATAACGCTATTTACGAGGCGATTGAGACGGATGTATCGCGTAGTATCCGGTTCCGGCTCAGCACATGCCGAAGCCTTCCAGCTTTTATCCTTTGTCTCCAGGCACCCCAGAGCAATTTTAATTTTCCTTTGAGTTGGTTGTTCATTGGGGATGCAAAACATATCCTCTCGTTTCAGCCTTTTTTTGGATTTATACCACCGAGGTAATTCCTTTTCAGCCTTGAAACCACGAAAAGCCAGGGTCCAGTCTGGGATTTTATCTAAACGGGTTGCTTCTGTTTCATCCTTACCGAAAAGCAACATGAACATTTCCCCCACACTGAATGGACGAGTCGGCAACAGCATTGCAGGCGGTGGTTGTTTCGTGAACTTGTCTATCCCCAAGGCTTTGCAAAAACTCAGTACTCCCCGCCAGGGGAGACTGCTGAGAAAAATATTTTCTTCTGAAAACTCTCCCGGGACCCTTTTTTTCGTCGGTTTCCAACATTCCCCTTTATGCACATAAGGCATATATCGCATCCGAAATGGTCGCTTGGCAAGATCACTAAAACTCCATCTTTTTGCCTGCTGCAGAGCGTGTTTGGCGGTTAGTCGAACGTCGAAATCGACAGTGTGCAAATCATCGAGGATTTTATCGATATCATCTAAGTCTTTTATATGGGCTGGCAGAAGAGAGGCTACCAAAGCTTCCAGTAGAGATTTGTGAAGGTTTTTTCGCCATTTTTCCAATGGATCGATGTCCTCAATATCGTTCTTAATACCTGCAAGATCGACGGTACAATCAGTTTTAATTCGTTCCAAGCTGCCATGAAGACATTTCAACATTTTTCCGGCATTCTCATAATCACGACAGGCCACGGCCAGGCCAAAAAGACGTGGAATATAAGGCGCAAAGTTGAATAATTTGGGTAAAGAAAGAAAATGGCGGCAAACGGTATCAAAAAATACCTTGCGCTGGGCTTTCCATGCTGATGGCTCAAGATCCTGCTCAAAGGCTTCAAAATCACGCAGGCAGATGGCAAATCCGGCTCGACTGAGAGCAAGATCATCTGTCTTGCGTAAACTGTCTACAGCTTTCCCATCATCACCGCTTGCAACAATAAGTTGCGTGGCAATGCTGTCAGGATGTCCCTCCATTTCCGGCAGTCGCCGCCATTCACTGGCCTGATCGTTAATCTGAGCACGTATGGAATCAACAAGAACCCTTCCGGACTTTCCACGTAGAAAAAATACCTTTTGCTTTGATCCCATAAATTTAAGATCACTGCTCTTTAAATAGTCAGGGACGTAGCGAATAGCCAGTTTGCCGACATCCTGCTCATTTTCTTCCACCGAGAGAAGCTCACCGGTTCGTTGGGCGAGGAAATGCCAAACAGCAGCGATGGATTTGAATTTATGGAAATTTTCAAAGACAAGTATGACATCATCGACATACCTGCCATAATAAAGGGGTTGTAGATCCTCTTTGATTTTCCTGTCAAGTTCTGCCAGGGCCACATTGGCAATAAGGCATGAAGCCCCCAGGCCAACCGGCAAGCCAACAGCTGGATTGTTTTGATGCAAAGGAGTCTGTTTAGCCCATGCCCGAAACACCCGAATCAGCACCTTGGTGAACCGTTTTTGATCAGAGGACAATTCTATCCCTATGGTAGACAGATATTTCTCACTCACAAGAAATTCGGGACTCAAGCTGTGATAAAACAGTTTTAAATCTGCTGTGACGGCAACTATTTGTTTGCCATCATCAAGGCCTGTTTCCATGGCCGACAATCCTTTTTCCCGCCATTGCCGGTAATGATTCAGATAGGGTTTGAAAGTGCCGAGAGAGAGCGTGTTAATACTTCCCGGTTTTTCGGGATTATCTGAATGATGTCGGCGCAAACGTGTGCCGTAGGCATCTTCACCAAGGGTTTCGTCATAAATATGGCCCACTTTGAGAATCCAGAGAGTAGCGATTAAGTGAAAATCTATGCTGAGGTTGCAGACCATTCGAAATTGAGCTTCCGGCTTTGTGCCACCATTGCTGTTGACCATCGCCTGCCACTGTTCACCTGGGTCGGAATATAAACAATGACCAACAGGATCACCGGTGGCCCGTTTGGGATCAATCTTTTTGGGGATTACCGACCAGGAGCCCAGAAAATCGGAATCCACCATCCATTTGAATTCCCCGCTATAGAGTTGTGTGTAGAGTCGACTGAGGTTTTCAGGCAAATCCTTTTCATACTCGCAGAGATCCTGCCGGTGCGGAGAGGTGCTCTCATAGAAGAGATCCGCCTTCATCTTGCGAAAGGCAATGCCCAGGTCGGCTTCTGTTATAAATCCGGGCTCATCCCAGACCATCTTGTAGTTCATGGAAATAACCTCTTCTGCCCGGGGTGGACTTTTTTCTTTTTTGCGGCGGTCTTTTTGCGGGTCGTCTTTTTCTTGTCGTGTAATCCGGCGGCGACTTCCTCGGCATAAAGATCGTGGTTGAGCTGGAGGAGGCGTTTTAATATTTCTTTTCTGGCTTCGGGGGAGATGGTGAAGCGGGTGCGGTCGTTTTCCGGCAGGTAGTCCATGTCGTAGAAGTTGTGGGCCAGGTCGATGTCGGTCCAGCCGTAGGCGGCAAGGACGGCGTTGTCCATTTCCTGGTGCAGTTAGCGCAATTTGAGGATGTCTTTATGGGCCTGGGCGGCTGTTATTTCGTCCTGTTTGCCGGCTTTTTCCACCAGGGCCGGGGTGAGTTCCGGGGTGTGGAACAGGTTGTAGGTTTTGGTGAGGCCGAGCTGGAGGCGGTGCATGAGTTGGCGGCGGAATTCGTGGTATTGTTGGCCGATTGCGGCAAGGGCTGATTCTGTTTCCGGGCTCGTATTTTGGGGGAAGGGATAGGTCTCGAAACAATTTGCCGGGGTATACCGTAATCTTGTTTCTAAGGATGAACTGTACTTTCTGGCCCATTCGTTGTGGATGGTGGACTGGACTATGGTGTAGTTGGAGAAGCTATCGGTGGCGTAGACGAAAAGGGCATCTGTAAACACCCTATCTGTGGGGCTGGCGGAGAAGTTAAGATACTTGGTGGTGCGGGCAACAATGAAACAGGTGTCAATGTGTGCAAGTTTCCCATAAAGTTCTGGGCGAGAACGTATAAACTGCCACCAAGTTTCTCTGGCTCCTTTGTCTTTCTGAGATTCTCGTACAGGCTTCACAAGTTCCAGCACACGCCTGTATGGCTTTTCGTACTCCTTTGCCTTTTCCTTGCTCCAGTCAAAAAAATTGATAATATGCCGTTTAGGCTGTTGCTGGAAACTGTCATTAACATCCCGGCCATTGATGAGAGGAAAGATAATCTCCTTGTTTTTGGGATCATCTTGGAGCATTTGTTCTGTTTCATGGTCATCCAGCACGAAACCATCACCAAGGAATATAGAACCCTGGAACATCTGCTTTTGATTCTCTTTCAATTTATGCGGTTTTCCCAAGTCCTTATAATCTTCAAAATGGCCGCTGATATAACTGACAGTCTGGCTGTCCAAAAAGCGTTTTTGCTTCCATTCCCCCTTAAACAAGCTGAGCAAAGAAACATAGAGGTTGGCTACACCGGGCCAGCGGACAGATTTTTGGACAAAATTCAATGCTCCTCCATCTTTAAGAATCACATCCAAACCACCTTCTCTGGTGGAACCTTCCGAGATTGAATTTGTTGAGAGGATGGCATTAAAACCATTTTTCCGAATAATTTGAAAAATCCTGCGGAGAAAATAGGTCACCAAATCACAACTGCCGGCCGGGGCATAGGCAGTCTTCACCCAATTAAGAAAATCATTGCCAAAGGTTCCACTCAATGCCTGCCCGCCCAGATACGGTGGATTTCCCAAAATACAGTCAAAGCCACCCTGTTCAAAAATTTCAGGAAACTCCAGAAACCAATGAAAAAACCGCTTTTCCTCGCTCACGGCCAGGGCCTTGGCGCTGTCCCGGCCCTGGAGAGGTTTTCTGCCGCTCAGATAGTCCAGGTATTCGCGGTGGGTAATACATAAGCCTTCGTTTTCCTCGGTCTTGGCAATAAAGAACTGGGCCACCTGGATATCGGCCAGGGTTTTTAACTGCCACCAGTCCTGTCCGGAAACCAGATCCTTGTAAACGGATTTAACCAGTTCCACATCATCCGGGGTGGATTGATCAAGCTGATTCAATTCCCGACACTGTCCGGCAAGGTCGGCAATGACTTTTTCCTGAAAATCGTCAACCGTTGTCTGGCCGGAGGCCTCATCTTTTCGTTCCCGTTTATTGCGGTTGCGCAGGATCTTGACAACCTCTTTGTCATCCCCGGCCAAGGTCTTGAAGGCTTCATCGGCAATGCCGTTTTCCAGTTCTTCCTTATGGGCCAGGCCGACGATGGCATCACCGCATTTGATGTGATGGTCAAGAAAGGAGAGCGGTTTGCCCGGATCATGGGCCTCCAGCCAGAGGGCCACCTTGCACAGCTCCACGGCCAGGGGATTTTTATCCACCCCGTAGATGCAGTGGGCAATGGCATCCCGCACGCCCTGGCGAAACGGTTCCGGAGAAGGCTGTTCCTCCCCACTGCGCAGTTTGGCGACCTCGCCGCCAATTCGACGGGCTGCATTGAGCAGAATATGGCCGGAGCCGCAGGCAACATCACAGACCTTGATGGAAAGCAGGGCGGGTATAGGATCAGGCTGTTTCAACCTGTCGGCAATAATATGATCCAGCGAATGTTTAATCAGGGGCTGAACCAGTTCATCCGGGGTATAGTGAGAGCCGGATGAGGAGCGTTCATCACCCGCCTTGAACCCGAAACGGTAGTTCCCCTGTTCCAGATGGAGAACCGGGTCTTTTTCCAGCAAGCCCTCATAGACTGAGCCAAACTCCTCCACATTGAGGGAACCGTAGTTGACTCTCATTTTGTGATGGGTAATTGGGTTCTCAAAGATGTTGAGGTTGCGCAGGCAGGTGAGCAGGGTTTTATTATCCAGACTGCATTTGTTGAGTTCACCGATGGCGTTGGAACCGAACAGATCACCGGCCAGGGGTTTGAGATCAAGTTTCTCCCCTTTTATGCCCCGGTCAAACAGGGCAAAGCAGTTTTTCAGGTTGATCCACAGGTCATTGAAACGCGGGTCGGCAAGATATGGCTTTTCCGACAGGCGGCGCAGGCCGGCCACGGAATAATAGTCATAGTAAATTTTCCGTTTTTTCCTGTCACAGCCCTTGGGGTAGACAAGATCTCGTTCCTCAATGACCATGAGAAAGAGGAGGCGATAGATCAACTTCAGGAGATATTTATATAACTCATCAGCGGTGAGGGTGTTGTCTGCTATCCGTTCACGGAGCTGTTCGTTATCAGGATGGGCCAGGAAACCATCCCCCAGCATTTGGATGGAGTTTTCAACGGCCTGACTGAGACCATTTCTTATCCGGGAACCGGAATCCAGGGCGTCCTGGTGGTACTGTTCAATAAGGCTCTCAGCACCCAGTTCCATCTTCTGCGGCATCCGGCTGGCATGGAGCAGCCGGTACATGATGGCAAAGTCGGCATAATGGTCGTCATCCAGCATGGAGGCCAGATCAAACTCGATAAAGGAGAGCTTGATAAGGCGGCTGGAATCCCTTAATAGCCGTAGATAGGTACCGTTGGCAACAATGGCATAGAGGTGTTCGGTGAGATTAAGGTACTCCTGAACCAGACCGTGGGGGGACATGCGCGGGCCGCCGGTGCTGCGTTTTTTGTCCAGGCTGTCCCGAAAACCCATGATGTGGACAGGAAAGTTGTCAAGGTTCTGCGCCCGGTGACTGATGGCATAGCTCTTACCATTAACGACTTCTGATTTGGCAATACCGGCATCAAAGCCAAGCATTTCAAGCAGGGGAACAATCCAGAATTTTCGCGTTTCCGAGGTTCCGTACTCTTTTTCTTCCAGCCGTTCAATACGTCGTTTATAGACCCTCCACATATCCTGGGCATCGGCCCAGGCCCTGGCGATTTCATCTTTTACCTTCGTATTGCCGGACAGCCCAAAATCTTTGGCTGTTTGTCCGGACAGCTCTTCCTGACTGATTTTATCAAGAATGTCAGCCGACAGAATGGATCCTTCTATGCGGATGGTGGAGTATTTCATAATTCTGCAATTTTCCTGTTGCTCATTCGACCTTTGAGGGATAACGAGCACATTGTTTTTTCAGGAAACGTTCTTATATTTGACACTATACTTGACTCTGTGGTTAGATTTTAGTACATGCAACGGTCATTAAACGAAGAACACTTTGTTCTGCATACATTTATAGGAGGTACGCTATGGCATTACCCATTGCAGCAACTCCTGTTCTAACCGGGCAAGATGCCAAGGCTTTTTCTGCAACCATTGAGAAAGATCTCAAAAAGCCTTCCAGGTTAGTCCCCACGCCTAAATTAGAACAGGCCCGGAAGCTTATCAAACAACATGCTTCGAAAAGAAAGGAATCGCCTGCAGGTCGATGATTGGATCTTAAACCAGATTGACCCGGAACAGCATGGGGAGATTCTCTCCTCATTTGACTGCGGTGACCCCGATTTAAACGAATATTTTCAAAAAGATGCACTACCCAATAAGGAAGCCTTAGTCGGGCAGCCTTATTATCTTTGTGAGGCCACTGCGGAAACAATCCCGGTGGCCTTACTTGATTTATGCAACGACTCTGTCCGCAGAAAATCCAGTAAACAACAGCCTGGTTATTCTGATATACCAGACGTAGGGGAGGCAAAGCATTATCCGTTTCTTCCTGCAGTCAAAATCACCCGTTTTGGGGTCAGCAAACATTTCCAGGGAATGAATGTCGGATCTCACACCCTGAACATGATCAAAAAACTGTTTGTTACAGAAAACAGAACCGGTTGTCGTTTCCTCACCATTGATGCCTATAATGAGGAAAAAGTTTTACGATTCTATCAAAAAAACGAATTCCAATTTTTTTATGACAAGGATAAAGATAGAAAAACTCGTTCCATGTTCTATGACCTGAAACGCCTTATTCTTGACTGAAAACAAAAAATACAAAATGCCCCTTGCGATCCCCTGAGTAACAAAAACAATTCAGGGCAGTACCATGGGGCTTTACTTTTTCTCCGGCAGTAGCACATACACACCCATGAGATCCATGGGCAATACCGGTTCCACCACCTTATACTTGCCGCCACCGAGCAGCTTACGAAATCGCTCATGGGCTTCGAGCAGAATCTCCGCCCTTTTCAGGGCCGCCTGGTCAAGAATTCCTGAGGCATGCAGCTCTTCTATCTCCTCAAGTTCGTTCTCCAAAAAACTCTCCCTGGCCTGGGGGGTAAGATCAGAACTTGGTACGGCATGATGGAGAAGGTGCCGGGTCTGATCCGGACTGAGCCAGTTGCTTTCATCTGCGCTGCCTGAAAAACCCCAGATCAGCATTTCTTCGGCCACCAGTTGATTGCCGCCTTTTTTGGCCTCTATCACATTACGTACTCTGAAAAGTAACAGTGTTGTCTTGCTGGTGACGTCTGTGCAGCGAATAACAGCGGATCGAGCCGGACCATATTTATGTTTTTTGCTGAGCGAATTTGCCATAAGGAATTGACAGAGCTGTTCCACAAAGGGGTGATTTCTGCCAAAATAACGGTACCCCTCCGGTGTTGGGGATACAAAACTGACCTTAATCGGATTTTCTTCCGGCAAAACCGCTCGCAGAACTCCCGGCATGTTATCGGTAAAGAGAGTATAGCCATGCGTTCTATCCCTGGTTATCTGCACTCCAAGCATGTTCAACAGGGCCTCTGTGACAAATTTTTCCACAGCTTCCGGAGTGCCGATGGCCTCATCTGATTCTTTAAGATCCTGTTCAATCTCTTCGGCCTTAATGGCATTTTGTGCAAAAATGGTACGGGATGCCTTTTCACGCTGAGCAGCTTCTGCGATGGCACGTGAGGCGGCAAGTTCTTTTTCCTTTACCGTATCCAGCTCATCAAACAGACCTAACTGCTTAGGCTGCGGCCCTGTAACCAGGGGGCTTTGCAAGACGGCCTGGAGAACGGAATCCATGAGTGACTGCGAATCTTCTGGAAAGGGGATGGATATACCGGTGGATTTCCTGATCTCCCTGACCTTACGCAACAGTACCTTGAGGACAACACCGTCAATGGGGTTGTTGTTGCCATAAAGAAGGAAAGTCTTTACTGTGGCTGCTGTCTGCCCGAACCGATCTACCCTGCCCTCCCGCTGTTCCAGGCGGTTGGGGTTCCAGGGCAGATCATAATGCAGCACTGCGGTAAAAAGATCCTGGAGGTTTATTCCTTCACTGAGACAGTCGGTGGCAACCAGAACCCGCTGTTTCGAGGCGCCCATTTTTTCGATACGCTCTTTGCGGATTTCGTCCGGATCTTCACTGGTGATGATTTGTATATCAGGCCCCTGTCTGCTCTGCAGTTCCTGCTGCAGGATGGCGCCAAGATACTTTGCAGTGGCTATGAACCGGCAGAAAATGACGGGATTGTAGCCATCTTTCAACCACTGCCTGATAATTTTTACAGCCTGACCAGCCTTATAATCAAATTCTATGGTCTGTAGACTTGTCAACTGTTTTGAGAGTTGCGCGAGTTTTTTGTTCTCAGTGGAGGTCCATTCAGTCCGTTCCAGAATTGCTGAAGGTGTAAAGTCTTTTGCCGAACTAAAGTCTTCATCCATCAACGGGTTGTTTTCATCCGGATCAGCGCCTTCCTGCTCCGGCATATTCTTTTTCATCCTGTTCTTCAACATCTCCAGGCCTGCTGCAGGACTTGACATCACCCCGCGCAGCAAGGCCAGGGCCGACCAATACCTGAGACGTTGGATACCGGCGTGGCCCTGTTTCTTCCTGGTCAGACCAAAGGCGAATTCTAGAATATCCTCATAGAAATCTCCGTAGGCCTTGGAAAGATCATACTGAAACTCACCGGCATCCCGTTTGGGAAAAGGAGTGTCTTCGTTCATCCATTTCTCAACATCCGCCCTGCGGCGCTGGACATAGTATCTGGCCAGACTTCGCCGGTCTTTCTGATCGGCCATGGTCAGGTCAAGGGTTTGGAATTCCGGCTTTATAAGTCCCAACAGCGATTGAAACTGCTCTGTTTTGCCGCTATGCGGAGTGGCGGTAAGGTAGACCATGTGTTGATCAGGATTGGCGGCAATGTCACTGATGAGCTTATGGCGCTGTTGGTGGCTCGCTCCCATGGCCTGGGCATTTGTACAGGTGTGGGCCTCGTCAACAATGATGAACTCCGGGCATTCCTGGATAAAGACCTGGCGACGAATATCCGATTTGATGTAATCAATGGAAATAATCTGATAGGGATAATATTCATAGACACTGGTATCACCATGAATTTCCCGATCAAGCCTGGCTTGGGTGTTAGACCGAATAATCACCGCCTCAATGCCGAACTTGTCCTGTAACTCTGCCTGCCACTGTTCGCAGAGATGGGGCAGCACGACAATGGCAAAACGTTTTATTTCCCGTCGTTCGAGCAGTTCTTTCAGCACCAGCAGAGCCTCGACGGTTTTGCCGACACCAACATCGTCGGCAATGAGCAGACGAACAGGGCCCGGCTGGCGCAGAGCCATGATCAGAGGAACCATCTGGTATGACCGGGGCCTGAAAGAGAGCTTGGCAAGGGATCGAAATGGTCCGGCCCCGCTTCTGAACGAGAGACGACAGGCATTGTATAGGAGGCGGGCAGATGAAATATCGCCGATGTCATCAGCGGTGGGCAAGGGAAAGGAGGTGGATTCTATGGTATCATTTGCAAAGGCCAGGGGGAGATAGATGCCGGTAATTTCCTCTTCAGAGCCGCCGAGCGGTTTCAGCAGGACGAGATCATCCTCCGGGGAGGGCAGGACAACCCAGTCCCGGCTGCGGGCATGTACAAGGGAACCAGCTTTGAA
>JAJRVC010000064.1 GCA_024277475.1 Deltaproteobacteria bacterium | reverse complement strand
TCTTTTTTTTATTAAGCCTTGAATACCAGGCTTCTACAGCGGTGTTGACCCACCAACGTTTGGCATATAAGGTTTTCTAAGAACTACTCTGTTTTTTGGCGCAACATTTAAGTAATTGCCGCCTTCACGGTCGAAATTACCGGTCAGACCTGCTAAGGCGGTTATCAGACGATGGTTATTTACACCGTTTGTATGATGCACGGAAGTATTGGGACTGCAAAGCATCGCGGCGGTCTTACTTGTGGCATAGAGTCTCGCCGCATCGCGCATAGACCTGACCGGTACACCGGTAATCTCCTGGACCCGTTGCGGGGGAAATTCCATAACGTAATCCTGGTATTCGTCAAAACCCTGGGTATAGGTCGAAACGAATTTACGATCGTACAGTTCTTCTTCGATAATTATGTGAGCCAAACCCAACGCCAACGCCCCGGATGTTCCCGGCCTTATGCGAAGATGAATATCTGCGAACTTGGCTGAAGGTGAGATGAGGGGGCCGACATCAATGATTTTAATGCCGCGTTTTTTGGCGGCAATCATTTTACGGCTCAAGGGTGCGTTGGACCAGACAGGGTTTCGCCCCCAGTTGAGCAGACAGTCGGTCTTCCCGATTTCAGGAAAACCCCAGGCACCATAATTAAGTTTAGCGGCCACAGTTGTGGCCATCCAGCAAACACTATTTTCGGTGCAATAATTCGGTGTCCCGAAGTTCAGCGCCAATCGTTGAAGGTAGGGACGCATCCATTTGGGATAACCGGCATAAAAAACAACCCCCTCCGGCCCGGTGGTGTCTTTGATGTCTGTCAGGCGTTCAGCAATGATACACAAGGCATCCTCCCAGGAAATAGGAACAAAATGATCCGAACCTCTCTCCCCGACCCTCTTTAAGGGTTTCAGGATGCGATCATTGCTGTAAATATATTGTCTACTAGCCGCTCCTTTGACGCACAATTTACCCCCACTGCGCGGATTTTCTTTACTACCTGTGACCTTGAAGACAACCCCGTCTTTTACGTAAGCATCAATGCCGCAATGAGTTGCCGGATTGCAGATATCGCAAATGGTCTTCTTGATTTCAATTTCACCGGAAACTCCCGGCAATTTTCCATCCAATAACTCTGACTGACTTTTTAAACCGCTCACAATCACTCCTGTCGACGGCCAAAGAATACCCCATCAAACATAGCCGGGATTCCTCTCAGCGACCTCCATCATGGCCTGAATATTTTCTATGGGCGTATCTGCTGTGATAGTGCAACCCGGCATCAAAATGAAGTTCGGCCGCCCCATCCGACAGCATTGTCGAGATATATTCAATATTTCTTCCGAACTCTTTTTTGCCAAATCATTTACCGGATCGATATTGCCGCCTAAAATTATGTCAGAACCTGCCATCTCGCGCGCGCAAGCCAGGTCGACTTCTTGGTCAAGGCTCAGACACACAGCCCCGGTATGGATCATATCCCGGATGATCCCGTCCACCTTTCCGCAGATGTGCAGTATCGTGGGCATTTCCAGTTCTCCTATTTGGCGTTTCAGTAGCGGGAAGGCGAATTCATTGAACATGGAAGGAGATATAAGGTTACCTGAGGCTGCAGGTTCCGGTAAAAACAGGAGGTCCGTCCCTTTAGCGACCAGAGCTTGAGTGAATGAAATGCATGTGTCGGTCACCTTGTCGAGCAAGGTTTTAATCAGGTCCGGCTGTGAGGCCATTGCCAGCATCAAGTTTTCCATCCCGATTATCCTGCCCAAAGAGGAAAGCGGCCCCGGACTGTTTACGATTACCGGCAGGTCTTTCTTTGCTGCATAAACCACTGCTTTTTCTACCGCCTGAATAAACGCATCGATCCTGCGCAAACTTTTGAACGGCAAGGTCGTAAAGTCAGCCGCCTTCCCGGCCGCCGAAAATGATAAAAAATCTTCTATAACCGGTTCGTTATCTGCGAACTTTATTCTACAACCGAAAATCTCTGCTATGTAAGTACTATCCACCATGATTGGAAGGCAATCGAAACCCACCTTTCTCTGGTAAACAATAAATCCTTCAGCCAAGCGCTCGCTGTCGTTAGCCAACGACGCCATATCCGTATCGGCAGAAATAAGGGTATGGGTGGTTACAATAGGAATGAATTTATGTTTTAAGTCTCTGCCCTTTTTCTTCATGGACTCTCCTGTCACCATTTAAGCGACATAAAGCATTTATATTAAAGATTTGGCCAGCACACCAGTGAGAGATGATAGTCCGAAATAGCATCTGACCGAAAACCTATTCCGGATTTTTCCAAATTTACTGTGCAGCTATATAATAGCTCCAAAGTCACATAGTCAAGAAGAAACCCCAAGAATCGTTTAAGGACCCCCAAGGCTTACAAGTGTCACCGAACCGTATTTCTGGTAATCTGACGCCATTGTTCTGATTTCGCTAAAAATATGGGGAGATGATTCATGGGTGAGTCGGTCAAAAAAGCAATTGCCCAAGCAGTGGAAATAGCTATAAGCAGTTTGTTTCTTACCGATTTTTCCTTCTATTCGTTTCTTAACCGGCGCTTCAAAATTTTGCCGGCCGGACTTTTCGGCAGCTTGCTGACGGCTCGGAACTCCTTCGGGATCTTAAAAGGCGATATGCGGGATTTTAAAAAAACCTTCAGCGCCTCAGGGTCAATTTTCTTACCCGGCCGGGCAACAATGAAAGCCGTGACCCGCTCGCCCCACTCGGGGTCGGGCAGCCCGATAATCGCACATTCTTCCACCTCCGGCCTGGCATACAGGACGTCTTCTACTTCTTTAGGATAAACATTTTCCCCTCCTGTGATAATCATGTCTTTGAGCCGGTCAACAATATATAAATAGCCGTCCTCATCAAACCTGCCGATATCTCCGGAACGAAACCAACCATCCGTCCAAAAGGCGGTCCGGGTCCCTTCAGGATTGTTCAAATAGCCTCGCATAATATTACGACCCCGGACACAGATCTCTCCCTCCAGACCCTGCTCAAGTTCATGACCGTCCTGATCTCTGATTTGGATTTCCACACCAGGGGCAGACGTTCCTACCGAACCGATAACATGCCGATAGTAATGATTGTAGGTCACCACCGGTGCGGCCTCAGTCATTCCATAGCCTTCATAAATTGCCAGTCCGGTCTGTCTTTTCCATTGACGGACGGTATCTGCTGCCATGCTGGCTGCTGCTGAAAAGCAATATCGCAGGTTGCCCAGTCTATCCTTTAGGTGATCAAGGCCCAGGAACCGGGTATAAATTGTCGGCACAGCGAAGAGTTTATTCACCCTGCCTGCTGCCAGCAGCCAGAGGATTTTTTCCATATCAAAAACCGGCAGCATCTCGAGACAGCCACCGCTCAAAATTGTGGCATTCATAATATGCATCTGGCCAAAGACGTGATTGAAGGGCAGAAAGCACAGGGCCCGGTCTTCATGAGTAGAGCGTTCATTGAAGACCACGTTGTGGATGGACGCATTGATGTTTTCATGACTGAGCATAACGCCCTTGGGCGTACCCGTGGTTCCGCCGGTGTAAAGAATCACCGCGATATCTCCCCGGTCTCTATCCAGCGCCTTGAATGATGCTGACCCGATTTCAGTCAGTTGTTTCATATCCAGATCTCCGCCTGGGCAGATGATCTTTTCCAAACCGCCGGAGGCCCTGAATCCCTCCAGGATGTCAATTTTATCGGCAGATGTGAAAATCATCCTGGGTTGGGAATGGTTGAGCAAAAGAATCAGCTCTTCTTTGCTCAGCTGACTTGATAGGGTTACGGGAACCGCTCCGGCCTTGAGAACGCCGAAATAGAAGGCAATCCAATCAGCGGAATTGGGTGCGAAAATCCCGATAGGGTCATTGGGCTGAATGTTGAGGCCTATCAGCGCCGTGGCCACTCGATTTACCGTCTGGTTTAACTGAGCATAACTAATTTTAGAATCCCCCTGGCTTATCACAGGCCGGTTCGGGAAAAAGTACGATGACCATTCAAGATTCGAAGCAATGTTCAATGTTCTGTCTCCTTAGCCTGTGAAAACCGGATGGGTTAAAGGGAGTCGGTGCGGCAGCCGGTGCAAAGCCTAAATAGGATCTTACGGGAGATCCTTACTTTACCGATGGTTATCGTGCGGTTAGGGTGTTTGATCGCAGACCCCGCTCATTTTGGGGGATTTAAAAATTTGATTGGGAAAAACCATTTTTTGCCAGCCTTGAGCGTCTTGAGACTAAGCGTGAACCGGATTTGGGCGAGCAATAACTCTCAATTTGAGAATCGATATCACCCCTGGCTGCTTTCCAGCCTCAACGGCAACATCAACCGAAAAAGGGCGCCCTGCCCTTTTTGACTTTCGATTTTGATATCGCCCCCGAGACACCTGGCCAGAATGAGAGCTCCTGCCAGGCCGAGACCGTGACCTTTGCGCGGGACGATGGAACATTCCTTCACCTGGGCGTAACGTTTGAATATCATTTCCTGATACTCCGGTGCGACCCCGGGTCCGTCATCGGAAACCAGCAGCAATAAATCCTTGTCTTCAATCGCCATTTTGATTGCGACCCGGTTACGTCGATGATGAAGGGCATTTTTCAGAAGATTCCCCACGATCTGACAAAATTTAATCTCATCCTGGAACATTTCGATATTTGACGCTTGTGGTGAAATATCAAGGGAAATACCATTTTGAGACAACAGTTCAAGGGCATCTTTCTCGGCTTGATATTTTCCGATTTCTTCCGCCAGGGGACCGCTCATGATTTCCAACGCATCTTTCATGATCTGAAATACGGATTGAGCCGGTCGAAAATGAGAACAGATAAAGCAACCGGACTGGGAGCGTCCGATCTCAAGCAGATTGTTGAGCATGGATCTGGTTTTTTTGGTGTTCCGCAGGGTGCGTTTAAGCGTGTTTTCCTGCTTCGGCGACAGGGAACCGAATTTTTCCCTCTTCTCTAAGAGAGTACGCAAACCGGTCTCGATAATCGCAATGGGGTCTTTGAGTTCGTGAATTAAAAACTGGATTTCAAGCTCCCGGAAAAACTGGTCGGGTGCATCCGCGGGGGTCTGCAGTTCCGGGTCTTGTTGATGGAGTCGGTTCATTCTAACACTCCTCTGGGATGATAAAAGTTTTCCTTACTAAGTCCTCATCCATAATCTTGGTTTTCTCCCAATTTCTTGGTTTCAGGTGTCGAGTATCAGAGCACAGAAGACAGGGGTCAGATGATCCGCCTTGGCTCTCTGAATAACAGCGCGGCAGTTACCCCCCTTCATCGTCGTCGTCGTGTGAAACTACACATAGTTGGAACAGCGAACCGCAAAATATCGAATATTGAATGTCGCAGGAAGGAAACGCTTCGCAAAATCTTTTTTAAAACAGATAAAATACATTCATTCGACGTTCGATGTTGGACGTTCATCAGTTTCTTTTTCGATTAAACTGGCCGCTCTGGCAGCCGTGCTGACAACTGATCAGCCTTGCTCTAATCCACTTTCTACCTTTGCGAATCGGTCGGCTGGATAAAACTGAACCGATACCGTGGTGCCACCCGAGCCCCGGCAATCCTGCGGTTGCCGGCTATGGACACAGTTTTCGATCCTACCCGAGCAGGAAACCGATTCCTGCGATAAAAAACGGCATCGTTGAGAACTCAGATTCAGCCGGAAATTATATCGTTCCGAAAAAATTCTCATTCGCAATAAATCAAATCCTTTGCCACCGGCACCAAAGTCATAGGGTTGGCGGGAGGAATATTGCATGGTATCATAGGTCGTGAAATAATTTTCGAAAATCAGCCGCTGATTTTCCTCACTGATCCCGACGCCGGTATCCCTAATCTCCAATTCGGGGCCAATCTCCCCGTTTCTCACCGATACGATGATTTCCCCGCTGTCCGGTGTGTTTTCAATGGCATTGCGAACCAGGCCTTCAACAATTTTATCGAGAACATCCGAAGGGAGCCAAATAGCCGGCACAGCAGATATTCGGGTTTTTACTCTACATTTCCGATGGGCGAAACGAGATTCAAGCGCCTTTATTTTTTTTGTAACGAATTGATCCAAAAGAATCACTTCCTCATGGGTGTCATGGCGGCCGAAAAGTTCTTCAATACGCCGGCGCAGCCGCACAATAATATCTTTCTCTGCCGCTTCTTCTAAAACCAGTACCTCCAACTCATCGGCACACGCATCCAGCAAAGATGACAGCATGTAATAGGTCTTATAATCTTTTTCTCTCAGGATGTCTTCGATCTGATACTGCATTTCAAGCAACCGGTCCAGATTTCTTTGAGCCCGTTGAAGAATTGAATCCCAGTTGCGGTCCTCGAGTCCGGAAAGTTTTTTTCTTAAAAGACTCAGTGAAGCAGTTAGAATGGAAATCGGCGTTTTCAATTCGTGAGAAAGGTGATGAATAACCTGGTCTTTGGCCCGGTTTAAGCTCTGGACCTCCTGATAAGAACGTTTGAGTTCTTCATTAATAGCAGCATTTTCAATTGGAAGGGCAACATAGTTTGCAACAGCACTCAGCAATTCAATGTCGGGCTGATCAAAGACGCCCTCTTTTTTGTTGACGGCACACAACACTCCGATCATGCGGTTCTGGATCTGAAGAGGCACATCCAGCATGCTGCGGGTTTGATAATGGGCTTTTTCATCAACCTGGCTGAAAAAATGAGGATCTTTGGAAGTGTCCGGCACAATCAAAGGTTTTCCGGTCCGGTAAACATGACCTGCAACGCCCTTGTCGGCCGGGAATCGTATTTCCTTCATCTTTTTACCGGTTTCATCGTCATCATAGACGGATGCCCGAAAATAAAATTCCTTTTTCTCCTCATCCAGCAAGATCACAGACGCCCCGGCCACTCCCATCAAATCCTGAACTTCCTCCGTAACAAGCTTAAGCCGCTCATCCAGGCCCCGATACTGGTGCAATGCCTTTGCGATACGGAAAAGCGCCTGATTGATGCGTGCATCACGCTTTTCCCGGGTCACGTCCCGCAGGGTTATGACCTGTCCGGCCGGTTGATTGTCCTCATCATAGAATATGGCACCATCGATAACGATATCAAGCAGCAGTCCGTCTTTGGTCAAACGTTTAGTCTCAAACCCGTGAAGGACTTTCTCTTTAAATAACCGCTGGATACCGGATCGGGTTTCCTCTTTTAAATTTTCGGGGACAAAGGGGATGATATTACCTTTCAACTCGGCCAGGGACCAGCCGAATACCTTCTCAAATGCAGGATTTAGATAAAAAACCGTGTTGTCCATATTGAAGACGAACACGGGATCCGGTAAAAATTCAAGAAAGGCGCGGTATCGCTGTTCTGCCAGGCGGCTGGTGCGGGACAATTCCAGGGCACAGACTTCAGAATCTTTCAGCGCGCGCTGGGCCGAAACCCTGTCGGTGACATCCCGGGCAATGCCTCTGAAACCGACTTTTTGGCCATGTTGATCTTTAATCAGATTGGCTGAAATCTCCAGATGACGCTCTTCCCCATCCTTGCGGGTGATCTCCCAGCTGATATCAACGGCGCCCTCCCCGGCCCGATATATGCTGTTAAAGGCCTCGAAAGCAATGCCGGCATTTTCCTCATTCATAAATTCCCGAAAATTGCGACCCCTGATCTCCTCGGCCGGATATCCGAAAATTCGGCAAAGGGCATCGTTGAAAAACTTGAAATTTCCGTGCAGATCCACCTCGTAAAAACCATCCGCTACATCCTCGATAAGTACACGATAGCGATCTTCGCGGACCTTTGTTTCTTCTTTTTGCATCAAAGACGACCCGGTTGGCCCGGAATCGTTAAAGTTGTATTTGGCGGAAGACATATGATCCGTTCTATGTTCGGGGTTCACGGTTCAAGGGTTACAACTGTTGGAAACAGCCTAATTAATTGATCGAGATTGCAATACCCGACGTTACCCATTGGATAAAAAGTACTTAGATGAACGGTAAAGAAACATTCCCATTGGTATGGGTTGACTGGGTGTTTTCAACCCTGAACGCTAAACCTTAAGCCAATCAACCTATTTTTCTGTTTCAAGAATGCCGAATGCCTCGGCATCCAGCAGGTTGATACCATTGGCCGCTAATACTTCAATGGCTTTTTTATTGTCGCTGAAACGAAAAATCATGACTGCTCTGCCTTGGGAGAAACGGATGAACGCATACATAAATATGACATAAAGGCCGGCATCTGTAAGCGGTTGCAAAATTTTTGCCAGACTCCCGGGTTTATCCTCGATTTCAGCGGCAACGACCTCATTCTCAAAAGCGGGTATCTCCATTTCCATCAATATCCGCCTTGCTTTGGCAACATTGGATACCAGGAGACGGAGCTGACCAAAAGCGCCGGTATCCACCAGGTTGAGTGCTCGAAGGTTAATGCCGGCATTGCCAAGCGCATTGGTAACTTCAAATAGCCGGCCCGGCGCATTTTCGATAGATATGACAATTTGCTTTAAATTCATTGACTCCTCCAGCCTAATCTATATTCAATTCGAGATTAATGGTTTCGTAATAATCCGGACGGGTGTAGTTAAAGACTTTCTCATCAATTTCAACGACCGCGTCGAAATCCTCTTTTTTTTCTGCCTTCGCGTCTTATGGCTAAATTTTTGCCAGAAGTCTAAAAAATATGAAAGGGGTGTGTCAAGCTATAGTTTTTCAAATATTAATTTTCACAACTGTGATCTGTGTATTATTTTCAAGGCAGAGCCAATTATTTCTGACGTGGCTCTCCGAGGCGTAGGATCGTACCCTTACGAGCCGGAGGCTCAGAGGACCAGGATTCCGATGTTAGATTGAAAACTGAATATTTATGGATCTCGCTTCGCTCCTCCCTTTTTAAAATCGAAAGAATACCTGAAATAGTCAATCCTCTTGCGGCCAGAGGCCCTTTTCCTCCAGAACCGATTTTAGTGTTTTCAGAGCGGAATTGGTGGCAGGGACGCCTCCGTAAACTGCGGTTTGAAAAATCACCTCGGCGATCTCCTCCGGCCGGCAGCCGACATTTAAAGCCGCTTGAATGTGCAGCCGGAGTTCATCAAGACGGGAAAGAACCGTCAACGCTGATACGGCAATCAACTGCCGCGTTTTATGAGGTATTTTTTCCCGAGCATACATTTGCCCGGTTATAAACAGAGAAAGGTCTCTGGCAAGGCCCTTGTCAAATGACCGCCACAGATCAAACGGCCTCTCATCTTTAACATCCTTGAAATACAGATCTGCTGTTTTTCGGGTCTTGGCAACAATGTCTTTATCCAAAATATTCTCCTTTCTAAATCGATAGCCACCAAGGCTATAGTATACATTTATTTTTTTTGTGTCTTCGTGGCTAATCTTTTCCATTATTTAAAACACAATCAGCCCTGCTGTCGACAGGGCTGAAGGTCTAAATTGAAAAAGGAGAGAAAGCCGCTTCTGCAGCGTCGTAAAAGCGCTACAAAATGGAATATTTGGGACCGCCTCCCCCCTCCGGGCAGGTCCAGATAATGTTCTCATAGGGGTCTTTGATCTCACAGGTCTTGCAATGCAGACAGTTTGAAGGGTTAAGCTTCAGACGCCTGGACCCATCCGGATCTTCTTCCAGTTCATACACCTGGGCCGGGCAGAAACGGGTGCAGGGGCAGCGATAGTTTTCAAAACACTCGGTTACACAAAGGTTTTGATCGGGGATAATGAGATGACAGGGCTGATTTTCCTCATGGGTAGTGCCGGAAAGGTAGAGCCCGGTCAATTTATCCAGATAAAGCTTGCCGTCAAGATCCTGGGTTTCCGGGGACACGGTTCGGGGGGCGGTTGTGTTTCCAAGTTTTCTTAAAGACAAGCGGTCCCTTTTAATTTCCATGGGATCTATAAATCCGCGGCCGCCGCTCAAATACTGAGCGGCGATGGTGATGAATTTCCCCACTCCTTTCCGGGAAAGAGCCTGGTCGAAATTTCGCGCGGCGTACAGTTCTTTTTTAATCCAGCTACGATCAACATTTTTCTCATAGGCTCCCAGGATCTCGGCGGAATAGTTCTCCCGGTCCAGCGCCGTCAGGATTGCTTCAGCCGCCAGCATACCGGATTTCATGGCGGTGTGCAGTCCTTTGATCCGCTGGATATTCAACATGGAAGCACTGTCACCGACAATAACCGCGCCGTCCAGCGCCAGCCGGGGCATCGTATAATAGCCGCCGGCAGGCAGGGTCTTGGCACCTTGCTGCAGGACTTTTCCGCCCCGGATGATATCGGCAATCAGCGGGTGTTTTTTAAAACTCAAAAATGCCTGGTAAGGTTCAAATAACGGGTCTTCATACTCCAGTCCAACCACAAACCCCAGGGAGACCCGATTGTCCTTCATTTTATAGAGAAATCCGCCGCCTTTCGTGTGAAAACCCAGCGGATAACCGAAGCAATGCACAACCGTCGTAGCTGATGTATTGAAAGAGTTTGATTCCGGAATTTCAATCACTTCTTTGATAGCGGTTTCAAACACCTGGGGCATTTTGTCTTCAAAAACACCCAGCCTCTTGCCGATGTCGCGCAAAAGGCTGCCCTGGGGGCCATCGCCGAAGACAGTAATTTTGGCCATCAGGTCAACGCCCGGCTCAAAATTAGGCCTTTTGTTACCATCTTTATCGATACCTTTGTCTCCGGTTCGGATGCCGATAACGCGATTGCCGTCCGGTTCATAAAGCACCTCGGTTCCGGCAAACCCCGGAAAAACCATTACTCCCATCTCTTCAGCCAACTCTCCCAGCCAAACGCAATATTTTGAGAGGCTGATAATATGGCATCCACTATTGTGCATATAACCGGGCGTGTAGGGAATGCAAAATTTTCCGGTGTCTGTCAGGTAATAAAATTCGTCGTTGCATTCAGGTTGTTCGATCGGACACCCTTTCTCCAGGTAATCCGGCATGAGCTCTTGAAGTGCCACAGGATCCAGAATGGCTCCACTCAATGAGTGTGAACCGATAGATTCCGCTTTTTCAATTAAGCATACCTCGATTTCCTTTCCTGCTTTCTGTGCCATGCTCATCAAATGGATGGCTCCGGTAAGATTCGCCGGGCCTCCGCCGACGAACAATACGTCAAACTCCAATGATTCTCTGGTTTGATCCATGCAAATTCCCCTATTTAATCATCGTTTGAGCGCAAAGCTCCTACATTTAACTTGTTAGCCCTTTATTTTCTTCACCTCTTCCGCCATTGCAGGGATCACTTCCGCCAGGTCACCGACAATGCCCAGATCCGCCTTTGAAAAAATGGGTGCTTCAGCATCCTTATTGATGGCAACGATAAATTTTGAAGTCGACATGCCGGCCAGATGCTGAATGGCGCCTGAAATACCGCAGGCAACGTACAACACGGGGGAAACAACTTTTCCGGTCTGTCCTACCTGATCGCTGTGCGGGCGCCAGCCCTCGTCGACTGCAGAACGTGAAGCTCCTACAGCACCGCCAAAAGCGGCTGCCAGCTGTTCGATGCTGCCAAAATCTCCACCGGTTCCACGGCCACCGGATACGATAATATCCGCTTCGGTCAGCTCGATTTTATCGCCGGTATCCATACTTTTTTCGACAACCGATGTTTTGACCTCGCCTACATTCACGGAAATTTTTTCAACCACACAATCTTTGGCTGTCTCGACAATGTCCATCACATTCGGACGGATCGCTATAATTTGCGGAGAGCCCTCAATTTCAACATCAGCGAAAATCTTGCCCCCGAACATCGGGCGGGTGCAGGTTAATTTATCGCCATCCAGCTTGATCGCCGTGCAGTCCATAGCCAGACCTGCATCCAGTCGGGCGGCCAACCGCGCAGACAGATCTTTTCCCTGGACAGAAGCACCGATAAGAATCACCGCCGGATCCATGGACTGAATCAAGCCGGCAATAACATTGGTGTATGCATCCGTTGTGTATTCCGCCAGCGCCGGATCATCGGCCGTCTGTATTTTATCAGGTCCATATTTTTCCAGTTCCCCGGCAACGCCCTCAATACCGGAGCCGACAACCACGGCGCTTAAATCGGTACCCAGACCATCGGCAATGCGACGGCCTTCACTGACGGCCTCGAAGGACACTTTACGAAAAACACCATCTCTTTGTTCTGTAATAACGAACACTCCTTGTGCCATATTGATCTCCTTTATATTTAGCACCTAATTAATTAATTAAACCACATCATGCTTGCGCATGATTTATGCCGTAGCCGGATTGAATAAAAGACAGAGCGAAGCGATACCGCAAATCTTCAATATTCAATTCCCCGATAAATCGGATCTACGCTACGGCCCCGCCAAGCGGGATCTTCGCTACGCGAAGCCCTGCCATCTTGTCCGGGTTGGGATTATATGATTTTTGATTCCTCATGCAGGACTCTGACCAGCTCTGCGGCTTTTTCCCGGGCGGATTCGCCCTCAATGAGTTTCACCGCCTGTCGTTCAGGTGGAAAACTCAGTGCTTTAATCTTGACTTTACGATTGGCCGCTCCCACCACAGCAGAGTCGACACCCAGATCGGCAACTGTTTTGACTTCCACCGGTTTCTTTTTGGCTTTCATTATCCCCGGCAAGGAGGCATAACGCGGCTCATTCAGCCCCCGCTGGGTAGTGAACAATGCCGGTAAAGCAGCTTCCACCACCACTGTTCCACCTTCAATGGTGCGATGGCATTTGATCTTGCCGTCGAGCACCTCGGCTTTGATTACCATGGATATTTGCGGAATGTCTAAAAATTCGGCCACAGCCGCAGCGACCTGATAATTGTCTTCATCCACAGCCCGATGCCCGGCAATGATCAGGTCACACTGGTTTTCTTTAACGGCCGCCGCCAGTATTTTGGCCGTTGCCAGCGCGTCGCTGCCTTCGGCGGCCGGATCGTTGATGTGAATCCCTTTATCGGCACCCATTGCCAGGGCGGTCCGAATGGTTTCCACGGCCTTTTGCGGTCCCATGGAAACAACGGTCACAGCACCTCCCTGAGCATCTCTGATTTGCAGGGCCTCTTCCACCGCGATCTCATCGTAAGGGTTCATTACCCATTTTATATCCTGCTTTTTTATGGACACCCCGTCGCCTTCAATTTCAATCAGCGATTCAGTGTCCGGCACTTGTTTTACCAAAACAACTATTTCCATTTCCTACTCCTTTCTTAGGTTAACAAAATATGCTCTATGCATTTTACCGGTTGGCTTTGCGGATGCCCAACTGGTCCAGCGCAATAATCCATTTGCAAATATTGGCCGAGCCCTCCACCATGGTATACGTGGGTGCGTCCCTGTAAAAACGGGCCAACGGATATTCGGTGGAATACCCGTAGGCACCCAGAATCCGCATGGCATAATTGGCACATTTATTGGCCACTTCGCCTGCCAGGTATTTGGCTTGGGCCACGTCCAGTCCATTGTTCAGCCGACCCTCATCCTTGGCCCAGGCGGCTTTGTAAACCACCAGTCGGGCGGCTTCCAGTTCCGCCGACATCTGGGCAATCAAATCCTGGTTCATTTGAAATTCACCGATCAGCTTGCCGAATTGCTTGCGTTCTTTACAATATTTGACAGCTTCATCCAGACAGGCCTGGGCCACCCCGATTCCGCCGGCGGCGGCGGAGAGACGGGTCCGGTTCAGGGAACCAAAAAGAATCCTGGCACCATCCCCCGGTTTCCCAAGAATGTTTCCCTTAGGAAGCTTCGTATCGGTCAGGTAAATTTCGCCGGTGGGTGAGGACCTGGAACCCATTTTATCCAGCGCCGTGGTCCGGATATCATTGAAATTCTTTACTTCTACTACGAATGCGGAAAGCCCTTTGGCTCCCTTTGACCGATCGGTGTATGCGTAGTAAATGATGGCATCAGCCACATCTGCATTGGAAATCCAGGTTTTGGATCCGTTTAAGAGCCAGTGATCGCCCTTGTCATCGGCCTTTGATTTGATGGCCATGACATCGGAACCTGCATCCGGTTCGGTCATGGCAAAGGCACCAACATACTCGGCCGTAACCAGCTTGGGAATATATTTTTCTTTGAGTTCATCACTGCCATAGGTAAATATAGTATAGGCACAGCCCAGGGTCTGCATGTTGATCTGAACTCTGAGGGAACTGGACGCCCGGGCAATTTCCTCAGTAACGATCATGGCTGCCAGCCAGCCCATTTCAGATCCACCATATTGCTCCGGAATAACCGTTCCGAACAATCCCAGATCTCCCATGGGTTTGACGACTTCTTCGTAAGGGAAATAGTGGTTCTCATCCCATTCGTCAGCAAATGGTGCGATCTTTTCGGCGGCGAATTCACGAACCATGTCCCTTAACATTTCAAGTTCTTCGGGCAGACTAAAATCCATTTTTATTCCTCCTAATTATTTAGTGTTCCGTTGTTTCTATAAACTAGGTTAAGTATAAATAGCTTAAATAGTGTATACAGTATACGCTTTTTGCGTCAAAGGATGAAATATAGAGGAAGGCAGCGAGTGTGTCAAGTCAGAAAACCGCTAAAAAATTACTAATTTGCCGGTATTCCGCCTGCACGGAACTATTATAAGCGTTGCGGAGTTCAGGGGTTCCCGATAAAATCAGGATGGGGGCTTGGATTTAAGAATAGGCGTCAGATTCCCTTGTCCAGAATTCTCCTGTCATGTTTAAGGCGCTCTTGAATACCCTTGCCGATTTGGTAGGTACGATCGAATTCGGACCAGAAATCGCGGTCCCGGTCTTTCCAATCAGGTCCGAAACGTTCATCAAAATAAACGCCCAGCTTTTCGAAAAGCAGCTTCCATGGCGGCTCTCCGTGATGAAAAGCCGCCAATAAATCATTCAGCAGATCATCCAGGTCGGCAAGGCTTTCCTTGGGCAGGTAAGAGATGGCCCCCTTTTGGATGGATTCCATAAGCGTTTCGGGACTGATGGCATGGGCGGTGAGCATCACGGTCGGGATCTGCCGTTCCACAGTTTCTTCCAATAATTGTAAGCCGTCAACGCCCATGATGTCTAAAATAGCCAGATCGTATTTCCGGCCTTTTATTTTTTGAGAAGCACTTTTGTAATCACGGGCCGTATCGATATTGGATTCTTCCAGAAGGTCCCCTATGGTTTCCAGTATATCCGCTTCGTCATCCACAACCAGTATGTGTATGCCCTTGAGATACGATTCTTTTTCAGACATCAACAGCCCCTCCTGAAGCTCGAGTTCGGGGCTTCGCCCCAATTGGCCTCCGGCCCGTAGGGTAGCGCCTACGCCCCGGAGGGAATGTTGGAATCATTCTATACGGCTTACCAATAGAATGGCCGCAAAAGGAACTGTGATTCCAAAAAAATGTAGAAATTCCGAACTATTAATTATTTAACGATATTACTCCAAGTAGCCCATCAAGCGTGGCAGCCACAGAACGAATTCAGGCAAGTACGTCATCAGCAACAAAACAGCGATCTGGATAACTAAAAAGGGTACAACAGCCTTGGATACATAAATAATATCTCTATTGGAAATAGCCCCCGTAATATAAAGACTGACTCCCATGGGAGGCGTGCAGTAACCAATGGCCAGATTGACCGTCATGATTCAACCGAAATGCATCCAGCTGATACCAAAAGCGTCCAGCATCGGTAAGAATACAGGCCCTAGAATCATGGTAGCCGATATAATATCCATGAACATACCTACAAAAATAAGCAAAATGTTCATGGCCAGAAGGAATATCACCGGAGACTGAATTGCAGACAGAACCGCTTCGGTGATTTTTCCCGGGATGTCTTCCAGAGTAAGCAAGCGGCCGAAGCAGGTCGCCCCGGCCACAATGATTAAAAGTGTTGCAGAAGTCACCGCCGAGCTGACCGTTATTTTTTTAACATCCACGAATCTTATTGATCTGTGGATAAACAGCTCCACAATAAACGCATAAACGCAGGCCACCACCGCGGCTTCGTTGGCGGTAAATGCTCCGGAGAATATACCGCCGAATATGATCACCGGCAGCATCAGGGACCAGAAGCCCTCTTTAAGTACGGCCAACACCTCCATGGGCTTGGGCACCGGCATGCGTACAATCTTGGTCTTTTTCCGGAAAAAGAAATAAGAATAAAGGCACACCCCCAGCATGATGAGAACACCCGGTAAAAAGCCGGTTAAAAAAAGTCCCTCCAAAGAGACATTACTGATCATACTGTAAAGGATCATGCCGATACTCGGTGGAATAATTACGCCTAGATTGGGAGACGTTGTCATAAGACCCAGTGTGTATTTTTCAGGATAGCCATTTTCGATAAGCGCCGGAATCATGAAGCCGCCCAGGGCCACCACCGTGGCGACCGTTGAACCGGATATCGCACCAAAAAGGCCGCAGGCCAGGACTCCCGCCATACCCAGACCTCCCGGAAGCCAGCTCACCAGTGCATTGGCGACCTTGATCAGCTTTTCGACGATAGAACCCGCCGTCATAATGTTACCGCAGAGAATGAAAAAGAGAACGACAATCAGGGCAAAGTTGTCCATGCTGCGGAAAAGGGATTGGGCCAGCAGGAGAACCGGAAGATCGGTAAAAAAGACAAAACCCAGTACGGCAGTAAAAAAAAGGCACATGAAAACAGGGATATAGGTTGCCATGCATCCCAGCAGAATCAGAACAATAATAAGGTGGCTCAGTTCCATATACCGGCTCTCCTAGTTCCATTGTTTGGTGATAAAATGTTCGCGTAAAATGTC
Source organism: Deltaproteobacteria bacterium (assembly GCA_024277475.1). The sequence continues at coordinate 4,891 of JAJRVC010000064.1, read as the reverse complement.
ACCATCCTAATCATCCTGTTTCCCGCGACGTTGTTCGTTAATATCCTGGTAGACGACCTGGATCGATCGAATCAACATCATCACTCCCATCAACGGCAGGACGGCATAAAGGATGACCAGTGGAATTTCCATAATAATAGTCTTCTGTTGAGTGCGATACTGCAGCAGCATCATCAGCCAGCCGTAATAAATCATCATGCCGGCAAAAATCATGGTAACGAAATTACTGAAATACGTCAGCGGCATCTTGAACCTGGGAAGAAGCTGCACCGAAGCATCAATTTTAATCATAGAACGGTTCTTGACGGCGGCACTGCACCCGATAAAGGTCGTGTAAATAATGACTTCTCTGACAAGCTCCTCCGACCAGGCCAGGGAATAGTTGAACCCGTATCTTAATACGACATTCACAAAAAGAGCCAGTAAGGCCACGATTACGCTGACAAACAGGGTCCACTCTTCAAAAAAAGTCAGGATCTTGTCCAAAAAGTTTAACAACCTTCCAAACATGGGATTATCCCCCGGGTTCAATCTTTAAATGATTACCCCGCCACAAAAAGGCGGGGTATTGTAATAGTTAGGACATAATTAATCCCCAGGCGGATCGGTTTTCCCGAACCGGAATCCGCCTGAAGGGCTGACATTTTCAAATGCCTCTTTTTGCAGAACAGAATGTTAAGGCTTATAGCCCATGTAGTTCTGCACTTCTTGTAGGAAATTATCAGGCCTGTATTTATCTCCTTTGTAAAGCTTGTTGATTTCAGGAGCAAATTTCAGGTGAACCGAATTTGCCTCTTTGGTAAGAATGGCCATGTCTTTATCAGACAGTTTAAAGAACTCGACGCCATACTTTTCCTTGGCGGCAGGGATCTGCTCTGCTTCCTGCTTTTTCGCGGCCATACGTGCTTCTTTACACATATCACGCACGGTTTCCACCAGTATCTTCTGAAGATCGGCCGGCAGTTTGTTATACCAGGCCTTATTGAAGAGCCAGATGAAAAGACCCTGGGCGTAATTAATCTCGGTAAAGTATTTGGCCACCTCAAATTTCTTGGTAATGCTGCACACGGTCAAGGTGTGATCCAGTCCGGTAATAACCCCCTGCTTTAAAGCTACTGGAACATCCGGCCATGGCATGACCACGGGATTGAATCCCCAGGCTTTGTAGGTCAGCTTATTAACGGCTGCCTCGGCTATACGAAATTTAACTTTTTTAGCATCGGCAATGGTTCTCACCGGAACGGTGGTGGCCCAGCCGTAATTGCCGTAACTGGCAATGTCGACGGCCATAATCCCCTGATGGTCCATGGCCATCAGGAAATGGTCAAAAAGTTTCCCGCTGTTAACGAATTTGTCTAGTTTTTCAAACGAATTGATTAAAAAAGGAAGGTTTACGAGGCCGAATCGGGGCCCCAGGTTGGTGGATGCAACCGAACTGACCGCCATACCCTGAATAGCTCCCATCTGCAGCTGATTGAGAACTTCAACCTCACCACCCAGCATGGAAAAGGGTTTGTAGTCTAGATACATCTGCCCTTTGGTTCGCTTCCACAGTTCATCTCTGATTGCAAATCCGGTATAAACGCCCTTTAACACAGGGTGGGAAACATTGGAAACGATAAGTTTATATTTTGCACCTGATGGATCAAATTTAGGTTTCCAGGCATCCAGGGAAGGCTTCTTTTTTGCCAGTGCCGGTGTGATGACGAGCCCTATACCAATTAAACAAATCAATGCGGTAGTCAAAAATCTCCTTAACGTCATTTTCGCCTCCTTTTTGGGGTAATTGTAAGTAATCTGCACGTGTTAACAGCTAAACAATATTCATTTACCAGAACCGGTTTCAGTTTATATCGTAGTTTTATGTTTTTTGTCAAGAGAAATTCCCAGATTACGCATTTCCGAAGAAATGCCTAATCTGGAAATTTATCTATCCTCCCGTCCAATATCCCTGCGGGTCAAAGCGAGCCAGAATAGTCAGTTCCGAGTCAGTCGGGGGGGGTGTCAATATCAAATCTTTCGCTATTTTCAGCGGCCAGGCCGTATTTTGCAAAACGGTATCCACGGTAACACCGGGATGAACCGAAACCAGAATCATTTCTTTGGTATCCGGTTCGAAGCGCAGCAATCCCAACGTAGTGATGACGGTGGCGGGACCTCCCCGGGTCAAGCCTACCTCCCGGCGCCAGGAACCGCCCTCTCCGTAACCGGGAGACGTTATGTAATCCACGCGGGATACAAACCGGCGTTTTTCATGGGACATGACGATGATGTGCCGTTTTGCCAGACAGGCCAAATCACATGCTCCCCCACTGCCCGGCAGCCGGGTTTCAACCTTATCAATGCCGCCGATATAGCTGGTGTTTAGATTCCCGAAGCAGTCCACCTGAGCGCCTCCGATAAAGCTGACATCCACTCCGCCTTGCTGAAGCAGTCCCATGGTATCGGCAGTATCGGCCAGCCACTGAGCGCGGCATAGATTGGGCAAATCCCCCATGGTCATCAGGGGTTCCGGGGCAACCGTATCGCGTACGATGCCTAGTTCATATACCCCGACGGCACCGGGCGCATGGGTACTTTTTGCCAGCAAAAATCCGAGCAAAGGCAAGCGCATACCAACAAACACTACTTCCCCATCAGCAATTTCCCGGGCGGCGGCGGTCACCATCAGTTGGGAAAGGGTATAGTCGTTAGAACCGGTATTTTGAACATTCATGCTACACACGTTTACGAACAAGTATCAGTACCCATAGTCAACAGTCTCCGAAAAAACATGATTTCTTATGGCCAGTCCCGCCATCCGTTCATGCCCTAGCAGGCCCAGGTAATCACGATGGCTGCAGATATTACTTATCCAGCGATTTTTCCATTTAGCAAAAAGCTGCGGTGTTTTACTCTCGTTTCGATAATCAACAAACGCCTGATGATCGCGATTGTAGAAACCCGGTACCGGGGACGGGTAGGCTCCCCACGGAAAATGAACCACCGCATGAACGCGAAAACCCGGGGTGACCACACGATTGGGGTCCGCGCTGATAAGATCCGGCGAAACAATTTCCTCAGCAGTAATGATGACATGGCGGCTTGCCAGACAGGCATCACGGGTCACCCCCAGGTTGCCCCAGGTGTTTGCATTGCCATATTCATCCGCGCGCTGTACATGAACGATAGCGACATCCGGATTGATCGCCTCAACCGCAGTCAAACGATCAGCGGTAAAAGGACAGGTCATTTTTTTCAGTCCTGGATTGGTTTTAAACAAATCGCTACCCAGCGCCGTGCGCGTCGGCATGAAAGAAACGCCCATGGCCCCGGCACGAAGTGCCATCGCCAGGGTTAGGTTGGAATGATCCTCTATTTTGAGTGTACCCGTCTCGATGCCCCGCCGGAAATTGTAACCGGAGCCTGTGATAACGTTTCCCACCCAGGCGGCTCTGATTAGACGAACGCATCCGGCACCGATGATCTGATCAAACAAAATATCGGATATCGGGCCAATCAAACAAAGATTTCGCCTGTGTTGGCGAATGATTTCATGAGCGGCGGCAAAGGGGATAAGAGATTCCAACGACAGTCCCATGGCAACTGAACAGTCGTCGGGCAGGAAGCGCTGAATGGATTCTGACAAAGGCATTAATTTGGAATCGGGCAATTTTCGGCAAACCTCCATAACCGTTTAACGCGGCAGTTGAGAGCCCGTTTTGAGGAAACAAAACCAAGCGGCTAAAATCGATCGCAGAATTTCCGAGACAGTGCACTATTCCGGCTTTTTGCTCTGCATCATAGACTGTTCAAATTCCGCGAAAAACTGATTGCGTTTTTTCCAATCCGGTCCAAAATGCTTATTGAAGAATCCGCCAAGCTTATCAAATAGTTTTTCCCACACAGGCAGGCCGTCTTTAAGGACCACATCTGATAGAAATTCGTCCAGTTCGCTCATTTTCTCTTTAGGCAAAAAAGAGACTGCACCAAGCTTGATGGATTTTTCCAGAGCTTCAGGTGTCAATGCGTACGCTGTCAGCATGACGGTTGGAAATCCGCGTTTGACAGACAGCTTCAACAAGTCAAACCCGTTCACCCCCATGATATCAAGAATGACAATGTCAAAGGTGTAGCTCAACAGGTATTGGCGCGCAGTATCATAATCATTCGCTTTACGGATGAAACACATATCCAGCACCTCTTCCACGGTATCCGTAACATCCACCTCGTCATCAACGATTAAAACAACTTTGTCCTGCAAAATTTTTGTGCTATCCATCGGCATTTCTCCTTCCCGGGGTTAGTTCCAATTTCGGCCATTAGGATTTTGCTCAACTGTACACATTTACCCTTCCTCTCGCAGAGCCCCCGGAGATCACAAAGTTTTTTGATTTTTCTCCGGGCGCTCTGTAAGAGATAAAATGGCCCAAATCAAGGCCATGCCCCCCTTCCCCATAATTAAAACAAAGTCAGACCCTGCTCCGCAATAGCCGGTCTGACAACGAAACAGGCCTCATCACGCGACGTTGCAGCACGTTTGCTGAAGCTTCTTACAAATTAAATTTAGACCATATCACTGTCGAAAGTATGAAGTCAATGCCCATCCGATAGCGGGGCTGAAGTTGCTATCTGAGTGAATTTATGATAATCTCCCGGACAAGCTGGAAATAACAAATTACAGCCACCACCCGATCCCAAAATTGGGCCAAATAAATTCTAAATTCAGATGTCGTTAAGGAGACATTCCCCATGTTTTGGTGAAATCGGTGATCCCCGTTCAATTTCATGGCTGGAAACGGTGTTATCGGGTAGTTTTGATCTGGAGGTAAAAGAGGCGGTAAGAGAGGCGACAGAAAAATTCTCTAATACTGATATTTAAACAGACCATTAGCCATCCCTTGCCATGTTG
>JAJRVC010000063.1 GCA_024277475.1 Deltaproteobacteria bacterium | reverse complement strand
CAAAGCCGACATCGCTACGAGACAGGGCTGGTCTTTCTTAACCGCCGCTACAAAGGTACTGACGGAAACATCAATGCCGAGATCGATTACCTCAAACCCGGCCCCTTCGAGCATCATTGCCACCAGGTTTTTGCCGATGTCATGCAGGTCGCCCTTCACCGTCCCGATGACCACCTTGGCGATGGAATGAACATTTTCACCAACCAACAGCGGTTTCACGATTTCCATGCCGGATTTCATAGCACGTGCACCGATCAGCATTTCCGGAATAAATATTTCACCGGCTCCGAATTTTTGTCCAACCACACGCATGGCCGCAATAAAACCGTTCTCAATAATCTGTTCGGCAGGTAGTCCATGATCGATCGCATTGCTTGTGAGTTGCTTCACTTTCTTTTGATCACCAGCCATTGTGGCTGCTTTGATTGCAATAAGTTCTTCCATATTTCAATCTCTCCGCAAGCAATAAATGGTTTATATCAGGTTGACGGGATAACTGCCGTGTTTTTCAATTGTCTGCGCGATGGCCAAAACGCATTTCGGTTTTAAGTAATCAGCAAGACTGTTGCCACTAGTCATAATGTATCCGCCGCCGGGACCGATCTCACGAATCAGCTCAAACACCTTTTTTTCAACTTCCGGTGGAGACCCTGAACCCAGAAGAACCAAATCCACATTGCCCAGTAGACACAGTTTATGGCCGTAATCTTTTTTAACCTGGTGGATATCCATGGCTTCTTTTTCGATGGGGTGAATCCCGGCCACGCCAAGATCTATCAGCATATCGATTGCCTGGCTGATATTGCCGTCACTATGGAAAACCCATGGAATCGTTATTTTTTCGGCAATGCGGCGATAATGGGGAATCAGCAATTCTTTGAACACAGCGGGTGAAAACATCATGCCCGTATTGAAAGCAAAATCATCTGCCATACAAAATACATCAAAATCAAGTTGACAGATCTTTTCGGCTACCACTTCCATCCAACCAAAGTAGATATCGAGTAATTGCTCGATCAGTTTGAGGTCATCGTAGAGAGATAAGCAGAAGTGATCGATCCCCATACTGAGCATGGCCGGTGCCAAACCGCCCCTAGTCAAAAAAAAAGCTGCATAATCACCTTTGTTCTTAGCAAATAGTTCTGCTTCAGCGTAGAATTCATCTTTGTGCGGATCAGGAAGATTTATCATGGCAAGATCGTCTTTGGTCTTAATCTTACCGGTTCCGGGGAATGTGCGACCCTCTTCATCAACAAAGGTATCAACATAAACGGGTTGGCGGCGCAGATAAAAAATGTTGTCAAGCCCCAGCGCCATCGATACTTTTTTAGCCTCTTCTATAGTGAAATGCATACCTTCTTCTAAAGCATTCACATGAGGCTTTTCATGCCACCCGAGTAAATTGGCGGCAAAAACCCGATCTATGGCTAATTCACAGTAAGGAACACGATCAGGCTCCTGCCCACTTAAAGCGGCCATCACCCTTTCTCGATGGTTTAATTTTTCCATCTATTATTCTCCAGTCCTTTTAGAAAACGCGATTCCGTAGAGATAAGATGCCTTTCCATTGCCGCAGCTGCCTTTTCAGCCCTACCGACCGTAAGAAATTCATAAATTACCATATGTTCCTTAGCGGCCTGATTGTACCCCCCTCTTTTACGAAGGATAGACGCACCCACCCAATCGCTCAAATCCCACACGGTATTCAAGGCATTAATGAAATAGATGTTATTGCTCAGCGATGCCAGATATCGGTGGAATGCTCGATCATGTTTCTGAAAGGCAATGGGGTCCAGTGTCTGTTTGATATCTTCTATAATCTTTTCAAGATCCTGAATAGATTCAGCGGATAATCTGAGCGCTATTTTCAAAATTACAGCACGCTCAAGGGCTCGACGCAGTTCGAACATGTTGCGGATGTTCTCGGCTGAAAGAACATTCACCTTGAAGCCTTTGCGAGGCAAAAGGCTGACGAATCCTTTGTTTTCAAGATCCAGTAAAGCCTGATGAACCGGTGTTTTGGACATTCCGATCTCTTTAGCCACAACCTGTTCGCTGTAGATATTGCCCGGCAAGAATTCTTTGCGCATAATTGCCTTTTTGATGGCTTGAAATGCAATTTCCTGCATGGATGGAGGGATATCAACACGGCTTAGGGTAGGAAGTGAGTAGGCCATAACAACCTCAAAAAATTATTTGCCGGATAGGGGAATATCCCCAGACTGTTTTTAATACCATAATCACACTGTCTTTCTTAGATCTTAGATATATTTTAAATTAAAACTTGTCAAGCCAAATTATTGCAGGATGTAACGACAGTGATATTTAGCAAAAAATACTATGTATTATGGTTTAATTGATTATGTTTATATCAAATATATTTTTCAAGACGTTAAACAGGCATGATAAATCATGTTAATTCTTAGATCTTAGATACAATTCAATTGAATTTACAGGTCGGAACTCGCCATTAGGAAACCTGATCGTACAAAGCGAGTCTTAAAAGGGATAATCCTCATTTTGCCGGTCATGCTAAATGTGCAGGATGAAAGATCTTGGCCGGGCTCTTGCTCGCGAAAACCCGTAGTCAATATTTCGTCTGGCTATCGAAATATTGATTTCCAGGATCAAAGATTTATTCTTTAGAAAAAGGGCTGAATCGATGCAGTTCTATCATCAGCCCAGTCATACGCATAAAAACAAACTGAATTCGTCTCAATTTTCAGTCATCCAAATCCACTGTAAAAAATATGCCATCGGGATGACTGAAGCGAAGACCGTCATGGTCGTGATGGGTGGCGTATTCGGTGACAATGGCGCCTTCGGGTCCAGCCCTCATCCAATGCCTTTCGGTTGGATTGGCAAGCGTGGCGACTTCACCGGGCTTGACGATGATTTCGTTCTTTGCCAGGGTGCAGTCTTTATGGCTTGACGGAATCCGGTTCTCAACTCCAGCAGTTTGCTCCCCCTCGCTGTAGATATAGACCCGGCCGTGACGCACATGCCAGGCTTCCAGCTTGGCAGCTGTATTTTCGGTAGCGACATGATAGTGCTCGGGAACGCTTTGGTTCGGCAAAAGAAACATCTCGTGACCGCTGATGTTGTATTCAGGACTGCTTATCCAGAAAATGCCCGCCAAACCGGATTCAGTGAACTTGCCGATATTAAAATCTTTGGCCCAAAAATCTTCTCCTCGTAAGCGTTCGGAAATAGGATACTTAAAGAACTCCATCATTTCATAATATACGTTCCGAGCAATCTGGGTGATAAACTTCCCATCCGGGGTGTAAAAGTCTTCGTTTTTGTAGGATTTATATTTGGGTAGTGATGTCATTACGATAAACTCCCTTTATCTTATTACGATTGAACATTCAATTTTCAATTTGCATCCAATTTTTGGACTAAGCCTGACGAAGCAAATGCTTTTCTCGTAAATACGCATCCCAAATGCAATCCAGGAACAAAGATGGAACGTTGAACCCTTGAACCTTTGAACCCCTATACCTACTTTTCACTTTTCAACGTGTTGTAAAGGTCAAAAGCTTTTTCCGGGGTTTCCATGTCATGCACGACTGCCCGCACCGCCTGGATCATCGCGATTGGATCGCCTGCCTGGAAGATGTTGCGCCCCATATCCACCCCGGATGCGCCCTGATCTATGGCCTTGTAGGCCATGGTCAAAGCATCCAGCTCAGGCAGCTTCTTGCCGCCGGCAAGCACGATCGGCACCGGACAGGTTGCGGCAACCTTCTCAAAGCCTTCACAGTAATAGGTTTTGACAACATGCGCACCGTTCTCGGCACATACACGGGAAGCCATCGACAGGTAGCGTGCGTCACGTGCCATGTCTTTGCCGATTGCGGTGACACCTAATGTTGGAATCCCGAAACGCGATCCTAGGTCAACCGTACGGGTCAGGTTTCGAATCGTAACTGCTTCATAACGATCGCCTACGGCCACCATGACTGCCAGCAGGGACGCGTTGATGCGGATCGCCTCTTCGATGTCCATGACGCACTCATCGTTCAGCTCAGTCAGGACCGTCGTCCCGGCTGAATACCGCAATGAAACGGGCTTACCGGCCGTCGGCGGCACAAGCGTGCGCAATGCGCCCCGCGTACACATGATACAGTCGGCGTACTCGATCAGCGGCACAATCGTCAGATCCATACGCTCCAGCCCGGAGGTAGGTCCCATGATGTAGCCGTGATCAAAGGCCAGCATCACCGTGTGGCCCGATACCGGATTAAATATGCGAGCCAACCGGTCCTTCATGCCCCATTCCAGAGAATTGGAGCCTTTGAGGAAAAAACCCTCTGTTTTCTGCACAACATCGCCATGATATTGCTTTGCTTCTTTATTTCCTTCCATATCCGGCATAACCTGGTTCTCCTTTTATAATAGTTGTTGAAATTTCGAGACGTCCGCCAATTACGGCAAACCTTCAAAAAATCCCCGGAAGATCAGGGCCATTGATGTTGCACCCGGGTCCTGGCAACCAATAGTGCGCTCGCCAAGATTCTTGGCACGGCCGAAACGGGCCTGAAAGTCCTTAGTAGAAATCGCACCGTTTTCTGCTGCCTCAGCTGCATTTTCAAGCGCTTTTTTGATGGATTTTCCGGCATCAGCCGCCTGCCGAATGGCATCAACCGCCGGCAGCAAGGCATCCATTAGGGTTTTGTCTCCAATCTGAGCCCTGGACTGCCGGCGTACGCCGGCTAAGCCGGCTTCAAACATCGCAGCCAGCGTTGGACAATCGATTGCATCCTTCTCACCGACCCCGCTGTTCAAACCCATCAGAAACGAGCCCAACAGCGGACCAGTGGCGCCACCGTCAACTCCCATCACGCCCCAGCCGACATCCTTGAGCAATCCTTTTAGTTCTTTTTTTTCAGACTCCTCGATGACCTTTTCCGCAATGCCCATGGCCCGGGCAATGGTCGAGTAGCTTCTGACCTCGCCGTAAGGTATCTCCCTCAGGGCGCTCCATACACTTTTGTCAAAAGACGAACCAGAGACCTTGAGGCGAAGAGGATAAAAATCAACGGTTTGGCCCTTGAAGTAGTTTTTTAAGAGTCTAAAGAGGGATTTGAAT
>JAJRVC010000062.1 GCA_024277475.1 Deltaproteobacteria bacterium | reverse complement strand
CTATAAGGGAAAGTATGTGATTTTATTTTTCTACCCCCTGGATTTTACCTTTGTTTGCCCCACTGAAATCATTGCTTTCAGCGAAAAAATGGATGCGTTCAAGAAAAAGAATACTGAAGTGCTCGGCGTGTCTGTCGATAGCCATTTTTCGCATCTGGCCTGGAGAAATACCGATCGCAAGAATGGCGGTCTGGGTGATATTGCATATCCCCTCGTTGCCGATCTGAATAAGAAGATCACCTACGATTATGGTGTCATGCACGAAGCGGGTATCGCATTTCGCGGTCTGTTCCTGATCGACAAGGACGGCGTGGTACAGCATCAACTGATCAACAACCTGCCGCTGGGACGCAATATTGACGAGGCTTTGCGGATGGTGGATGCGTTGCAGTTCCACGAAAAGAACGGTGAAGTCTGTCCGGCCAACTGGAGTGAAGGTTCCGATGGAATGAAGGCTGATCCTAAAGGATCAAAAGAGTATTTCGAAAAGAACAACTAGGCCCTGCGGGTCTTTTTCATTTATAAAGAAACAGGGCGTTGCCGCTGGGTAACGCCCTGTTTTTATTTGCCGGTATGGCCGCCGGTGGCAATAGTGTGACTTTTCGTGTCTGCAAAAAAAGATATATTTTGAAATGAGAATTTCGGCGACAAACAATGATTCTTCTTTGTAATGACGATGGCTTCAATGCCGAGGGCTTGCGCGTTTTGCGTAAAGAACTCCTTGCTCTGGATGACGTGGTGATCGTTGCACCTGAGACCGAACAAAGTGCGATGGGCCACGCCATCACCCTGAGCCAGCCTCTCAAGGTAAGAAAGGTAGAAGAAGGCGGCGAGTTCATAGGCTATGCGGTCAATGGAACTCCGGCCGATTGTGTCAAGCTTGCAATCGCGGTTTTGCTGGAGGAGCCGCCCAAACTGGTGGTGTCTGGAATCAACATCGGCGGTAACCTCGGTGTGTGCGCACTTTATTCGGGCACGGTTTCTGCGGCTACCGAAGCGATGATTATGGGGGTGCCGAGCATTGCGGTTTCCCTGGACACTTATGAGAAACCGGATTTCAAACCAGCGGCAAATTTCATACGCAAATTGATTCCACAGGTACTTGAAAAAGGTTTGCCGGGAGGGGTGGTCTTGAATATCAATGTGCCGCCGGTTCCTGAATCAGAAATCGCCGGAGTGGCGATAACCCGGCAGGGAAAATCGCGAGTGATCGAAGAGTTTGATTGCCGAAAAGACCCGCGCGGCAATACCTATTACTGGTTAGCCGGGGAGATGCGTTTTGATGAAGCCGATGAAGGTGCCGACTGTGTGATGGTCGGTAAAAAATATATCTCTGTTGCCCCCATCCACTTCGACCTCACCCACTACCCTTCCCTTGATCAACTAAAAGATTGGAAGCTGGAAATCTAAACCGGGGCTTGCTTTGTGTGGAAATCAGTGGCCTGCTGGAATTTGTGACCGACCGCGATCAGGTTCGCTTCATCGAAATGTTTGCCCATCAGTTGCAGTCCAACCGGAAGGTTTTCTCCTCCAGCAAAACCGCAGGGAATTGACATCGCCGGGATGCCGGCAAGGTTGGCAGAAATGGTGTAGATATCTGCCAGATACATCTGCAACGGATCGTCCATTTTTTCGCCGAGTTTGAATGCGGGGTAGGGCGTGACGGGAGATGCGATGACATCGCATTTTTCCAATGCATTTTCGAAATCCTGTTTGATAAGCGTTCTTACTTTCTGTCCTTTTAAATAATAAGCATCGTAATAACCGGAACTGAGCACGAAGGTTCCGAGAATGATGCGGCGTTTAACCTCTTCGCCAAAACCTTCTTCACGGGTGTTTTCGTACATATTGACAAGGTTATCGGACTTTGAGGACCGATAACCGTATTTGACTCCGTCATAACGCGACAGGTTGGTGCTGGCTTCGGCACAGGCAATGATGTAATAAGCGGCGACTGCGTAATCGAGATGCGGCAACGAAACTTCGACCGTTTGCATACCGAGCGATTCGAGAGTACGAATGCCTTCCTGCACGGCCTTTTCAACTTCCGGTTGCATACCGCCGGTAAAATATTCTTTCGGGATGCCCAGTTTCATTCCCTTGATATCCTGATGCAGGGCTTTTGTGAAGTCGGGCAACGGCACATCGGCGGAGGTTGAGTCCTGCTTGTCTTTACCGCCGATTACGTTCAGCAGTGTTGCGGCATCGGCAACGGATTTAGTAATGGGTCCGATCTGGTCGAGAGAAGATGCAAACGCCACCAGTCCGAATCGGGAAACGCGTCCATAAGTGGGTTTGAGTCCGGTCACGCCGCAAAATGCTGCCGGCTGACGAATGGAACCGCCGGTATCGCTACCCAGAGCGGCAATACATTCATGTGCGGCAACCGCTGCGGCAGAGCCGCCACTGGAACCGCCGGGAACCCGGTCGAGCGCCCAGGGGTTCATTGTCGGATGTTGTGACGCGTTTTCGTTGGAAGAACCCATTGCGAATTCATCCATATTGGTTTTGCCAATGATCACTGCACCTGCGGCATGAAGACGGTTGACTACGGTAGCGTTATAGGGCGCGACAAACTGATCGAGAATTCTGGATGCGCAGGTGGTGCGGCTGCCCTGGGTGCAGATTAAATCTTTTAATGCGATAGGGACCCCGAGTAAGGGCAGCTCTTCCCCTTTGGCGATTCTGGTATCAGCGATTTTGGCCTGTTCGAGGGCTTTTTCCCGCATCAAGTGGGCGAAGGCTTTTACTTTGTCTTCAACGGCATCGATGCGTGCGAATACCGCTTCCGTCAATTGGACGGAGGACAGCTTTTTTGACTGGAGTAATTCGCGTGCCTGGGTAATCGTAGTGCGGTGCATAGAGTCAGATGATTTTAGGCACTTCGTAATGGCCTTTGCTGTGCGCAGGGGAATCGTTAATCGGCTCGTGGTCGGTGAGCGGCTCGGTCGCCACGTCATCGCGAAAGACATTGTTCAAACCCAGCACATGCGCGGTGGGTTCGGTGTTGTCGGTATCCAGTTCGTTGAGTTTCTCGATGTATCCGATGATGGTTTCCATCTGATTCGAGAACCGGTCTTTTTCCGCATCGGTTAACTTCAACCGAGCCAGCTTGGCTACACGTTCAATATCCATAGTTTTCATTTTGGAAATTTTTATTCCTGAAATCGAGACACGCCAAATAATATTTCCAGAAGCGAAATGGTGACCGTCGCATATAAAGGCCCTGTCGTCTGTAGCGGCCCGGCTACTCGGAGGAGGTTTTGCGATCTTTTTTCTTTTTCTTTTTCAGTTCGGCCATTTTTTCGGTGGCGGTGATTTTGGATGCTTTGCGCGCCAGCCTTTTGGTTTTCTTTTTTAGTTTACGAATTTCTGCGCTGTCTTCTTTAGACGCTTCTGCCAGATTGGACTGAGCTTTTTTGAGATGTTCCTGCAGTTTTTCAACGGTTGCCATGTGGGTCTATTCCAATATTTAAAGGGTTCAGGTAAACAATTCTTATACCATAATAAGGCTTATTGAATCAAGAAGGCTGAAAAATGAAAAGAATTCAAGGTTCTACCTCCAGGATTACAAGAGTGAAGTCATCGTTGAACTCGCAGCCGTTGAGATAGGTTTGCACGTTTTTCTTCAGTTCCTGCCCCAGTTCTTCGGCGGTCATCGACTTTCCCATTTCTTTGGCTTTTTGTCGCAATCTATCCAAACCATACATTTCCTGATCCAGCTTGCGGGCTTCGCTGAGGCCATCGGTGTAGCAGACCAGTTTGCTGTTTTGAGG
>JAJRVC010000061.1 GCA_024277475.1 Deltaproteobacteria bacterium | reverse complement strand
GAACGGGTTGATTTAAAAAAAGTCAACAAACGCGTGATTGAAAGCCTGATCAAGGGCGGCGCCTTCGACGGCACCGGTGCGAAACGATCCCAAATGATAACTGCGCTCGAAAGTGCGCTTGAATATGGTCAGCGGGTTCAGAAAGAGCGCACCGATCCCCAGATGGGCCTGTTTGATCTGGCGGATAATCAACCCAGCATCAACGCCCCCACTCTGCCGCAAATTGAAGAATGGGATGGGAAGCAGTTTTTGGCTTTTGAGAAGGAAACCCTCGGATTCTATCTGTCCGGTCATCCCCTGACGCGCTATGAAGAGGTTTTGGATAAATTCACCAACGCCAATGCCATATCCATCAAGGAGCTTAAAGACGGGGGCGTTATTCGCATCGGGGGACTCGTTCGGAGCACCAAAAATATAAAAACCAAAAAAGGGGACTGGATGGCCTTCGCGACCATTGAGGACATGCACGGCACAGTGGAGGTTATCGTCTTTTCACGTGTGTTTTCCGAGGTGAGGGATTTGCTGGTGGAGGATCGTCCCCTGCTTGTGCAGGGCCAGGTCCAAAAGGATGAGAACTCTGTGAAGATACTGGCCGATACGGTAATCCCCATCGATAAGGCCGAGGAAACCTGGACGGCGAGCGTTCATTTCAATCTGGAAATCAGCCGCACGGACCGGGAAGGATTGGTAAAGCTGCACGCCATACTCAAAAGACATCCCGGACGGTGCCCGGCATTTCTTCATTTACGAGGTCCGGATAACACCGACTCCGTCATTGCTCTGCCGGATATGCTCAGATTAAAGGCAGGAACTGCTCTGACCCGAGAAGTGAACGGATATCTGAGCTATCATGCCGTGGAAACACGCTGCAGCAAAGTGATATCCACGGCAACACAGAACGGGGTAAACGGTCGCAGAAAATTTCAGAACTAAATAAGATGTGGCCGCAAAAAGGCACAAAAAACACGAAAATAAAATTTTATACTTAATAATTTCAATTGTTTATAAGATTCTAATTCAAAAATTTTGACTTTTTACGAGATTGTCAAATAACTATGCATAATTCTCTTTTTTAGAGTTTCTTTTTTGAATTTTGGTCATTGTGATTTGTCATTTGGAATTTTTTAATTGCTGAAACCTGACACCCGGCACCTGAAACCTTCAGCTTCTTACAACTTGTCGTCAGAAAAATCCCGCTAAGGGCCTAAAAAAAGTGGCGGAAAAGGAAAAAAACCATATGGAGAATTCGGCAAATAACGTTTATGCGGTTTTGTTGGCAGGGGGAACCGGAACGCGTTTGTGGCCCGTATCCCGGCAGCTCTACCCAAAGCAACTGGTCAAATTCATTGGGGACGATTCACTCGTGCAGAGCACGATCAAGCGCCTGTCTCCGGTGCTGGATACGCAAAATGTCAGGATCGTATGTGGTGAGCAACACTTTCATGAGACTGCCAGGCATATGCAGGGCATTGGCCTGCAGGCCGATGGTAAGATCATCTGCGAACCCAGCGGTCGCAATACGGCCCCTGCGATATTGCTGGCTGTACTGCATATCCTGAGCGAGGAAAAAGATGCTGTGTTATGCGTTTTCCCGGCCGATCATGTCATCGGAGACATCGAACGCTTCCACGATCGGTTGGAGGCTGCCATCCGGTTGGCGGATCGCGGCTACATCGTTACCTTCGGCATTACACCTCATTATCCCGAAACCGGCTATGGCTATGTCGAAGGGGATGCCGCCGTTGGTGAAGGTGCACTACGCGTCAAGCGGTTTGTCGAAAAACCGGACAAAGAGACGGCCCAACAATACATCAAGGCCGGCAATTTTTTCTGGAACAGCGGCATGTTTGCTTTTAAGGCCTCTGTGATCATGGATGAATTCCGCGTTTGGCAGCCGGACCTTCTCGAAAAAATGACTACAATGTTCGACCCGTCCACCCCGATCACCAAAAAGGACTATGACCGGCTGCCGGATATTTCCATCGATTACGCCGTCATGGAAAAAACCACCCGGGGCGTGGTTTTGCCTTCCGATTTCGGCTGGAGTGATATTGGCTCCTGGAAGTCTTTATATGATTTCTTACCCAAAGACGCCGACCTCAATGTTATTGACGGCGATGTGATTGCCAATGACACCCGCGGCTGTTTCATCCTGGGAAGCGATCGGCTGATCGCCGTCAATCATCTCAAAGACACAGTTGTGGTGGAAACGCCGGATTCCATATTTGTCTCCGACATCGATCACAGCCGGAATGTCAAATCAATCGTCGCCCGTCTGAAGGAGAAAGGCAGAAAAGAATATCATCAGCACCGAACCATTCATTACCCCTGGGGAAGCCGAACATGGCTCGAACAAAAAGCGGATTTCACCGTTTCCAGGCTGAAGATTTATCCGGCATCAACCCTGCAGGCGGATAGGGATACCCCTGCCGCCATGCACTTGGTTGTGGTAAAAGGCACGGCCCGAGTCACGACCGACGGCCAAACACTCATTTTACAGCAGGGCAAATCGACTGTCATCACCGAAAAAGGCGTTGTAACAGTTGAAAATACTGGAGATCAGCCTATATACCTGATTCAGGTTATAAACGTTTAGAGGGGTCTGAACGATCTCACTTATAATATCCGTAGTATTTTTTCGCCAACGCCGAAGTCTGCTGGTTCAATACAAAACCGAGAAATTTTTCCTGCGGCAATATTTCCAGGGCTTTTTTGACATCTTTCATCGAGGAGCGTCCTTCTTCGACCACCATAATGATACTGTCAATACAGTGCGCCAGCGTGATGGCATCATCGCCGATGAGAACCGGCGAGGTGTCGAAAATTACGTAACGGTCTTTATAGCGGGACTTCATCTCCTGGATCAGGGTCTTCATCCGGGGGGAGCCGAGCAGCTCGGAGCTGTTATCCATCGTTCGCCCACCGGAGATAAGGGTCAATTTATCGACACCCGGCCAGATAATGAGATCTTCGAGCGGCTGGTCCTTCAAGAGGTAATTCATCAGTCCCGAATTACTTTGAAAACCCAGAACCTTGTGAACGTTCTGGTGACGCAAATCACAGTCAACCAGCAAAACCGTCTGATTGTAAACCTTCGAGAAAGTCAGCGCGAGGTTGATAGCGGTCAGGGTTTTACCCTCAGCAGGCTGGGGGCTGGTGATCATCACCGTGTTCCACCCCTTCTGCCTGGTCAGCAGCTGGATTTTGGTCCGTAAAACCTTGTAGCAGTCTATTTCAGGCGAATTCGGCTCGATACAAACGCAGCGGTTGTCTAAAATGGTTTCCGTATTCAACTCAATGTGCGCAGATTCGGAGTATACCGGGGGCCGCCACTCTTCGGGGGCTTTTTTTTCTTTTATTTTCCGTTTTTCAACCAGACTGGTTTGGGCCAGCCCTTCGCGGGCCAGCTTGGCCTTATCAAGTGCCTTCCTCAGTTTCATGAATCACTCCGTTGGATTTAATCTTTTTTGCTTTCGGCCGAAAGCCCTGTCTGTGTCCGTCCGTGTGGGTCTGTGGCTAATCGGCCGTTAGGCTAGTTTCCATCCATAAATGGCCCTTTTTCCTCTGAGCGGCGTTCTCCGCGGGTTTACGTCTGCGAAGTACGAAAAGTACGTCTCAACGTAAACCCTTGTGCGGCCTTGCTCAGAGAAAAAATTGCTCATTTCTGAATTG
>JAJRVC010000060.1 GCA_024277475.1 Deltaproteobacteria bacterium | reverse complement strand
TCTTGGGCTTGATGACCTGGGGCAGCAGGGTTTCAATGGCGCTGGCATACTGGCTGACCGGCGGGTTCAGGCGGTAGATCCAACCCCAGCCCGAGGTGGTGATTTTGTCTGCCGAGCCCGTGTTGATCAAAAACGGCATTTCATTTTGCTGGCAGACGCCAGCCGTGGCATAGGTCACCGAGCTGCTGTAACCGCCCCCGATCATGACCACCTTGTCCTTGGTGATCAGCTTTTCCACCACCGAGCGGCCCACATCCGGCCGGCCGGTGGTGTCTTCAATCAGCAGGTCCAGTTTTTTGCCGTTAATGCCCCCGGCGGCGTTGATTTCCTCCTGGGCCATTAAAAAACAATCTCTTTCAATTTCGCCGAACTTGGCCAGCGACCCGGTCACGGGCAGGACAATGCCGACTTTAACCGAGTCCGCCGCCCATGTCCCACCCAACAAAACACCGATGGAAAACAGAACGCATAATGAGATAGTGATACATTTTTTCAATTTCAGGCCCTCCTTGTTTTGGAATTTATGGTTGGAATTCATCCGGCACACCGGAACACAAAACTTTATCATAGTTTATTACAAGAATAGTTAAAACGATGTCAAGACGGTAATAATATGAAAAACGTGTCAGAATTTTTCTTACAGGCACAGATTATCAATGGCCGATGCGGTTGGAAAACCGGTCGGAATGACATCATTGGCTCCTTATGATCAGGGCTCAATCAGGTGGTTTTGAATGGCAAAGCGGGACAGCTCCGCATTGTTGCGCAGGTCCAGTTTTTTCAGCAGGCGGGCCCGGTAAGTATCCACCGTTTTGATGCTGATGTGATAAGCCCGGGCAATTTCACGATTGGTGTGACCCATGGCCAGCCGCCGCAGCACCTGCAGCTCCCGCATGGACAACGATTCCAGAGGGGATTGTCCGTTGGAGCCCTTGGCGATGCGCAGGGCCAGGGCCTCGGCGGCTTCATCGGTGAGGTAACGGTTGCCGGCATACACCTTGCGGATGGCCTTTACCAGCTGTTCCGGAGCCGCCTGCTTGGTGATATAGCCCATGGCCCCGGCCTGAATGGCCCGCACGACGTACTGGCCCTCTTCGTGCATGGTCAGCACCAGGATCGGAAGTTGGGGGGTTTGTTCCTGCAGGCGGCTGATCACTTCCAGCCCGTCTAAGCCCGGCATGGAGATGTCGACCACTGCAATGTCCGGAGCCGTTTGCTCGACCAGTGCAATGGCCTGGCGACCGTCGGCGGCCTCGGCAATCACCTCCATATCGCCGCTTTCCTCTACGATGCGCCGCAGTCCGGCGCGTACAATGCTATGGTCGTCGGCCAGCAGGACTCTAATCAATATCTGGTTTCCTTAAATGGACAATGATGCTCAACCAAAATACATATGACGCTGCATCGATAGCAGATTCGCCGGAGCCTTTGAAAACCTTATTTTTGGCTTTTGACCGTCAGCGGAACTTTAAAATACAGCCGGGTGCCTTTATCGGGCTGTGAATCCACTTCCAGGGTCCCGCCCACCAGGGTGGCCCGTTCGTGCATGCCGGCCATTCCCAGGCCTTCGACTTCCGCCGCCTGCCGGGTGTCGAAGCCGCATCCATCATCGGCCACCGCCAGGGTCAGGTGGTTTTTTTCAACTTTCAGCCGGACTTGAACCCGGCCGGCAAAAGCATGGCGGGCCACGTTGGTCAGGGCTTCCTGGCAGATGCGGTAGGCAGCTGTGGAAACGGTCTCATCCAGTTCCGGGACTGGGTCATGCTCAAAAACACAGGTGATTTCGGTGCGCCGTTCGAAATCGGTGGTGGTCCATTCCAGGGCGTCCACCAGGCCCAGGTCGTCCAGCACCCCGGGTCGCAGCCGAAAAGCCATTCCGCGCACGTCTTCGATGTTTTTATCTATGAGTCGGCACATTGTCAAGGCCCGCCCGGCAGCCTCGGGATCGGATTCCTTCAAGTGGGAGTGCATCCAGACCGTATCCATGCGCAGGGCGGTGAGCACCTGGCCCAGTTCATCATGCAGTTCCCGGGCAAGGGCCGAGCGCTCTTTTTCCTGGCTGGCCATGATCCCGGTCGAAAGGCGCCGCAACTGATCCCGGGCTTTTTTGACGGCCGTAAAGTCGTTGAGGATGCCGCCCACGCCGGTAACCGTACCGGCTTCGTCATAAATGGGAAAGGCGGCGGCCAGGTACGCGTGAACCCCGTCGGACTGTTGAATGTGGACCTCGATCTGGCAGGCGCGGTTTTCTCCCAAAACCTTCAGGTCCGCCGCGCGGAACTGGTCCGCCACAGCGGCCGGCAGAATATCGGCATCGGTTTTTCCGCGAACTTCGTTGTTGTGCACCTCAAACAGTTGTTCGTAGCGAGAATTGACCAGGATGTAGCGGCCCTGGCGATCCTTGATATAAACGACGGCCGGGGTGAACTCGAGGATGCTGGTGATTTCCCGGGTTTGTTTGCGAACCTGCCGCTCCAGATCCCTGGAATATCGGCTGAGTTTTTCCTTGGCCTGTTTCAGGGCCGCCTCGGCCCGATTGCGCTCGGTAACGTCGATGGAGACGGCCAGAGAGCGGGTGATGCTGCCGTTGGCATCCCGGTCACCGATGGCTGAAAGCAAAACATCGATTGTTTCTCCGTTTTTTTTCACAAACCGGTAGGGGACATCCTGGCAGTATCCGATGGTGAAAAATTCGGGAAACACATTTTTTTCCGCATGACGTGCGGAATCGGTGGTCAGAAAATCCGTGAGTTTGCGCCCGATGACTTCCTGGCGGCTGTAGCCGAGGGTTTCGACCCAATAATCACTGACGCTGACCAGTCGCCGGTGGATATCAACCGAATGCAGCATGGCCGGCGTGCGATGGTACAGGGCGCGAAACCGGTTTTCACTTTCCCGCAGGGCCGCCTGGGCCGACCGGCGCTGGATGATTTCGTCACTGGCCTTGCGGTACAGAAAAAATACTGCCAGCCCGATAAGCATGCACAGCAGCAATACGACCGGACCCGTGATCCGGATCAGGGGGTCGGAGACCGTCTTGGCAATCGCTTTGAGGCTGCGCAGGTGGATGACATTCCAGCCCGGGTAGTTCGCATCCAGGGCAGCCACATGGATCTGATATTCAATGCCGGAGCGGTCTACGATGTAATTGCCCCTGGATTCCAGGCCAGTCCACTGCCAGGGACCGGCGCCGAATTGCCGGGAACTTTTAATTTGCGAAATTTCATCCCGGTTGTATTTCCACAGCAGGTGGTAGCGCCACTGCTGGCGGTTGGAAATGAAAATAACGCCGTGGGGATCGGCCACCAAAACAATTTCGTCCAAGGCGGGCCCCAGCTCCTTTTCAATCAATTCGATGGAAGCCTTGATCACCACGATGCCCCGGGGCCGTGTCGGGTTGGTAGCGGTGATCGGCTGGCTGTAGTAGGCCCCCCGCTTCCCGGAGGCTGTTCCCAGGGCCAGGTAGGTGGTGTGGTTACCGGCAATGGCCTGCTTGAAATAGGGGCGAAAGGAAAAATTTATGCCCACAAAGCTATCCGGCGCATCCCGATTGCTGGATGCCACGGTGGTCCCTTCGCGGTTCATCAGGTAGCACACATCGGCATCCAGGGTTATTTTGAAATGATCCAGGATGGCATTGGCTGCAGCCAGTGACAGAGCGTCGGGTTCGGTTAGCGCCCGCGCCAGGGCCCCCATTCCCGCCAGGGTTCGCACCGGTTTGATATTTTGCGTAAGATAGGCGGACAGGTTTTTTCGGATAATTTTCAGGCGGGCAGCCCCCTGCCGTTCGGCCTCCGTGTAAGCCGCTTCCTTAAGGGAAGAAAAATACAGGTATCCTCCGGTGGAGGCCGATAAAATGACCAGCAGGGACAGTACCAGTAAAATGAATCGAAGTTTCATGACCCAAAGTGCTAAAGTTTTAACTACGCGATACTATATCAAAAACCTTTACCGATGTATTATGGCAGACCGCCAGTTCATCTTCCGTCAGTGACGGGTCCGGAATAATTTTTATTGTATTGAGGTTAAAACCCGATTTAATTGCCTTGATATTCGCGTTTTTCAGACCGCGGATCTTGGAAACATTTCTCGGATTCACAGCGATGGTAACGCAGCCATTCAGTCGATGATACGATCGAATGGCTTCACGGACCGCATCCAAAAAGATTTCGGAATAAACCAGGTGTCCGAAAGCCGGATGATGAGGCCCTGCCAGAACAGTTGTTCCGTCTTCAAGATCTTCCGAAGTCTGCAGCCCCATGCGGATGACCTCTATACCCTTCTTTTTAAAATTCAGATAAATTTGTTTTACCAGGGTAACGCTTTCCTCCAAGGACAGGGGCACATACTTCCCGCTTTTAAACCATTCTGCCAGGCGGCTGTTTGCAACCACCACGGTCGGATAAATTCTGACAAAATCCGGACGCAGGTCAGCGATCCTTTGGGCAGTGGTAAGGGCACCGGTTTCATCATCTTCCGGCAGTCCCACCATCATTTGCAAGCCGATACTAAACTGTCTCTCTTTGAGTTCTTCAACCGCCCGAACCGTATCTGAAGCGCTGTGCCCCCGCCCTGCCAGTGTCAGTACATGATCATCCATCGACTGGACCCCCAGTTCCACCGTTGAAACCGGATAATCCTTTATGATATCCAGACAGCGCTCGTTGATGGTATCCGGACGCGTGGAAAACCGGATGCCGTCTACTTGGCCATCGCTGACAAATTCAGCGGCTGAATTGAGCAATGATTTTATCTCTTCACTTTTTAATCCCAGAAAGTTACCGCCGAAAAAAGCGATCTGTACGGGTTTTCTGTTTTCTTTCTTATATTTTAAAAATTCATGAATTTGAGTTTGAAGTTCAGCCGGAGTGATCCTCTTCGTTTTTGCACCTGTAATCGAAACCTGGTTGCAAAAGACGCATTGGTGGGGGCAACCGGCATGGGGAATGAAAACAGGAATGATGAAGGGACGGGATCTGGTCACTGGTCACTGGTCACTGATCATGGGTCGCTGGAATTGTGAATTCGGGGTCTTATCTGTTGACCCCGGGAATTTTTTTGTATTCATTTTGATTTTATGGCTGAAGCCAGCGCTCCCCAAAGCAGCAGCCTGATCCTGTTTCTCTATATCGCTATTAGCCAGTAGGCCCTTATCGGGTTTTTCCTGACAACATGTTGTAAAAGACTGAAGGCGTCAGATATCAGCCCGGCCGCCGGACAAAAAACGACCGGTCAAATCGAATAAGAAACTGATGAACGTCGAAAGAATGCATTCTGTCTATTTTAAAAAGATTTAGCGAAGCGTTTTCATCCTTGATAAAACGGGATTTACGCTTCGCTTCAACCGATTTTGTCCGGGTTGGGTTATAAACTGATTACGGCACTGTCACAGGCCAGATCGATCATCTTGTCACCGGTTGCCATACGGGCACCCTCAATGAGATCGGCTTCGGTAATCTGGCGTGATACAGCGCATGGTGTACACACCAGGATGGGCACTTCGTATTCTTGCAGAAAGGCCAGATGGTCGTCAGCGGCATCGCCGGTGGCGGCCTTAATATTCTCGATAACTCCTTTTTTAGCCAGGTAGACAGCCTCATCCAACAGGAACATAACGGTCTGTTTGCCCTGCTTGGCAGCCACCATGGCGAAAAAAAAGGCTCGCGTGGCCCGATTGGGATTGTCCGTACCACAGGAACAAATAACAAGTACTTTGTCTTTCATTATTGCCTCCTAAAGAGAGTGGTTAAAAATAAAATTTCTTGGATTAAAACAGTTCCTGGGATAATAATCAAGCCCAATGTCTGTTCGACCAATTTATTGAATTGTTTAAATAAGCCATTGACAAGGAGGCTGAAAGACTTGAAGGGTCAACCCGCCTGACCCGGGTCAATACTGATCCGTGCTCAGCAGCTCCAGCGCTTTTTTCGCAGCATCCTGCTCCGCTGCCTTCTTGCTTTTGCCGTGCCCTTCGCTTTCGATATCAATTACTTTCAGCGCCACCCAGAAAGTTTTATCATGATCCGGACCCTCTTCACGGATGATCCTGTATTCAGGTATCACCCCATGCCCGACCTGCACCCATTCCTGTAGCTGACTCTTATAATCGTAATTGGTTGCGAAGGCGTTCAGCTGGTCTATTAATGGCTGAAATTTTTTTTCGATGATCTTGTAAGCAGCTTGGAAACCGCCATCCAGGTAGATTGCCGCTGTCAATGCTTCGAAGGAATCAGCTAAAATGGAATTTTTTTCCCGGCCCCGGGTCTGAAGTTCTCCCTTACCCAACAAGATGTATGCGCCCAGGTTAACTGATCGTGCCGTTTTAGCAAGCTGGAATTAATTGACGAGGTTGGCACGGCTTTTTGAAAGATCACCTTCTTTCAGGTCCGGATAGCAACGCATGAGGATATGGCTTACGATCAGGTTCAATACCGCATCCCCCAGAAATTCGAGTCGTTCATTGTCCCGCAGATGGAGATCGGCAATTTCGTTGACATAGGAGCTGTGTCTTAAGGCCTCCTGCAGAAGGTTTTTATCTTTAAATTCGTATTGTATTTGCTGCTCAATTCCGGACGGATCTTTTGCTTCCATTGGTGTACCTGCAAATGATTAGTGCTGGATTAACTTTTCGAATAATTCGAAAGGAACGATCAGATCACCTTGTCCCGATCCCATTTCGATTTCAGGCTGAATGGCACCGTGAAAGTCGCTGCCGCCGGTCATTAATAAATCATGGCGCTTCGCCAGTTCGGCATATAGGCGCGTCTGATCCGGGGTATGTCCGGAATAATAAACCTCCACCCCCTGGATTCCCGCTTTCTCTAATTTGCCTATCAATTCGTCTAGTTGGTTTTCATCTTTGTAATCCAACAGACCCGGATGGGCCAGCACAGGAACACCTCCGGCATCCAGTATGATTTTTATCGCCTTAAAGCATTCAACTCGTTGTTTATCCACGTAAGCGGGTTTGCCGGTGCCTAAAAATTGATCAAACGCCGCATCAATCGATGCGACCACTCTCTTTTTGACCATAAGCTGTGCAATATGAGGTCTTCCCAGCTGTCCCCCCCCCGCTTCTTTGCGAACTTCTTCCAAGGCTATGGAAATACCCAATTTATTTAAGCGGTTTATAATCGCCGGATTCCGGTTTCTTCTTGCCTGTTGCAGTTTTTCAAGCGTTCGATTCAATTTCGGATCATCGAGACGAATTGAATACCCCAGTAAATGGAAACTTCCAGAACCGGGATAACAGGGAGGGGGGGTAGAACTGATTTCAACACCGGTTAAAAACCCAAGAGAAGGGGGAATGCCGCTACGCAAAGCCTTTTTTGAACCGGCTACCGTATCGTGGTCCGTTATAGCGATTGCTTTTAATTTGAGTTGAAGAGCATGTGCAATGATCTGTTCGGGCGTAAATGTACCATCGGAAGCGGTGGTGTGAATATGAAGGTCGATGCTCACATGCCTGCTAAAGTCCAAGGGCTTTCTCCAAAGCTTCCTCTTTGGATTTACACTCGATGCATTGTGTTGTGACAGGTCTAGCTTTCAGCCGCTTGAGAGTTATCTCTTCACCACAGGATTCACAAATCCCGTATGTATCATTTTCAATCCGTTCCAGGGCTTCTTTAATCTTTTTTATCAGCTTGGCTTCCCGATCACGGATTCGCAGCATAAAATTGCGGTCTGCTTCCAGAGCCGCACGGTCGGTTGGATCCGGAAAATTCTCTTTGGTCTCGGTCATGCCTGAGACCGTATTGCCTGCCTGGTTCAAAAGATCTCCAAGCCTTTCAGTGAGATGCTTTTTAAAATTCTCTTTATCTTTTTTTTTCATGATAGGACCTTCTGAAAATCCTTATTTTCCTTAAGTATTAAAAGTAGATTTAAATAGCACAGCCCGGTTTTTTTGTAAAGAATAAAATTAATCCGCCCACCGCAGCCAGACGAGACAACACGCTAACTGTTGGGTACGAAGTGAACCTTCAGCGCGATAAGAGGGTATGCCAAAAATTGCCCTCAATTATTTTTTAAAAATTTTTCAAGCTGTTTCATATTGCCGACGTTAAAAATTTTAGCGGGATGGTCCCTGGGCAGGATCTTTTTCAACAGCCCGGAAAGGACTCTGCCGGGACCGACTTCCACAAATACCTCCACACCTTCATCTATCAGCTTATTCATTGCGTCGTACCATCGTACGGGACTGCACAACTGGCGCGCCATGATTTCTTTAATTTCGGCCGGATTGTCCGATGAGTCCGCCGTGACGTTGAATAATACGGATTTTTGCGGAGAGTTAAACGATATCGTTTCAAGATTTTCTTTGAATGCGCCCTGAGCATCTTTAATCAATGCACTATGCCAGGCGCCGCTAACTTTCAGCGGAACAGATTTTGCGCCTTTGGCACTCGCCAGAGCTGAAACCCGGGCAACTGGTTTCTCAGCCCCGGTTATCACAATTTGAAGCTTGGTGTTGTGATTGGCAACCGATACAATACCATCCTTTTGTCCTTCGGAAACCATCTCGGAAACCTCATCGATTGGGAGACCTACGATGGCATACATCACACCTCGGTGCCGGGTTGCATCACGGTGCATCAATTCGCCCCGTCTTAAAACCAATCGAATGGTGTCTTCCCTTGAAATCACGCCGGCTGCATTCAGGGCACTGTATTCACCCAGACTATGGCCGGCGCAACAGCAATATGCATCATATTCCTTTTCGATGGCCATCAGACAGGCAAGATTCACCGCCGTAACCGCCGGCTGCAGATTGACTGTCAGGGTTAAATCTTCTAACGGACCTTTGAAACAGAGCTTTGAAATATTAATACGGGTAAGTTCCTCCGTCATGTCAAAAAGTTCACGGGCAGTATCATATTCGCGGTAAAATTCTTCGCCCATCCCGACACTCTGGGAACCCTGACCGGGAAATAAAAAGACTGTTTTTTTCAATTCGGGCCTCCCAATCTAATTTTCTGAATTAATTAATAGTTCACCGAAGAGATCGCAAAGATCACGGACAAGCATCACTCGTCCAGGTTAAAAAGTTTGCGAACAGCATCGATATAAAGCGATCTATCCGCCAGCATACCGTTTTTTTTTAAAAAAATGGTGGGGTCATGCAGTATTTTGTTAATAAGAGAATGGGTCATTTTGTTAAGCGCTTCGGCACCGGAATCAGGGAATTTATTTGATTGCAGCGTTTTTTTTATTTCCGCTTGCGCGATGGACTCCACTTTGTTTCTCAACGCAATGATCGTCGGCACCACATCGAGGCCGGCATGCCATTGGCGAAAGTTGATAACCGCTTCATCGACGATTCGTTCTGCTTTGACGGCTTCCTGCTGGCGATCCTCCATATTCTCGTCAACGACGTCTTTAAGGTCGTCGATATCATACACATAGGAGTTCGACAACCGGTTTACCGCCGGGTCAATATCCCGGGGGACGGCGATATCGATAAAAAAAAGCGGCCGGCTGCGCCGAGCACGAAGGACACCTTTCACTTGGTTGCGTGTGATCACAAAATCAGATGCCCCGGTGGAGCTGATGATAATGTCAATAAATTTTAAACAATCTGAAATTTCTTCGAAGCGCAGGGCCTGTCCGTTAAACTTTTTAGCCAGGGCGACACCATTTTCAAAGGTCCGGTTGGCCACATATATATCGCCCACCTTATTTCGAATCAGATGTTCGACGGAAAGCTCCGCCATCTCCCCGGCACCAATCAGCAAGACAGTTTTACCTTCCAATGTTCCGAATATTTTGCGCCCCAGTTCCACCGCTGCAAAGCTGATGGATACCGCTCGGTCTCCGATGCCGGTCTCGGTACGAATTCGTTTGGCTACAAAAAATGTTCTGTGAAGCAGACGATTCAGGATAACTCCAGAGGTGTTTATGGCAGTGGATGTCCGAAAGGAATCCTTTATCTGGCCGAGAATTTGAGGCTCGCCGATCACCATGGAATCCAGACTGGAGGCAACTCTGAAAACATGGCGGACCGCTTCATCTCTCTCATGAACATAGAGGGCATTTTCAAATTGTTCGAGGGGGATTTTATTAAAATCGGCAATAAATTGTTTTGTGGTTGAAATTGCCCTGGATATGTCGTCGGTAACGAACAGCACTTCAACCCGGTTGCAGGTGGAAAACAGAATCACCTCATTTAGATCCGGTTGACGCAGAAGTGTCTGAACGGCGCTTACCGATTCTTCTTTGGAAAAGGCAATACACTCGCGAAGCTCTACGGGAGCTGTTTTATGGTTGATACCTACCAGTACGATGTCAGACATAGCGAAAAGTAAAGATTAAGAAAATGATCAAAACTAAATAGTTCAGAATCCTTCTATTTTAGAATTTTGTAAATTCCCCATGATGTCCTTCCAACAACAGGTTGACACCAAGGAAAGTGAAGATCAGAACACAAAATCCGATGATGGCCATGATGGCCGATTTACGACCCCGCCAACCGACGGTGAGCCTTTCATGCAAAAGGATTGCATAAAAAATCCAAGTGATCCCGGACCAAACCTCCTTGGGGTCCCAACTCCAGAATCGACCCCAAACAGATTTGGCATATACAAGACCGGTAATAAGCCCTAAAGTGAGCAGCGTAAATCCCACTACAATGCAGGCATAGCCGGTGACATCCAACAGGTCCAGCGACGGCAGCCGTTTAAAAAAGAATCGATGTTTTTTTGTTTTAATTGCGTTTTCCTGAATAAGATATAACACCCCCAACCCGCCCGCCAGGGCAAAAGAAGCCTCACCGAAAAAGATAGCAACTACATGTGAGATGAGCCAGAAATTTTTAAATATATTTGAGACTTGAGCAGGCGCACTGGGTAGCAAAGAGGCCACGATCATGATCAGGGCCACCAGCGGTGCTGCAAATATCCCCAGAATCTTCAAATTGTATTTGTATTGAATAACCAGAAACACGCCGGCAACAGCCCATGCCGCCCAAGAGAGTGTTTCACGTAAGTTGCCCACTGGCAACTGACCGGTTTTAATAAATCCGGAAATAATCGTTACCGTGTGAAAGAGGATCCCGGCCAGCAGGATAAAATAGCCGATACGCTGTAAATTATCTTTTTGAAGAAACAAATATGCAACATATGCAGCGGTGCTGAGCATATAAGCCAGAATCGTTAGAAGGATTACAATTTCCATTTACCTGCCTTGATAGGTTCAGAGTTCCGGGTTCAGGGTTCAAAGTTCTGGGTTTAGAGCTTCAGCATCCGACGAGGCATTCGGCTGAATCTCACTATGCATTTTCCCCACGGTAAGATTATAGTCTTTGTCGTGAATTCTTTGCCCTCCAGAGGCGGATCTACGACATTTTATGGTAAAATATTTTCGCCGCCAAGACACAAAGATGGGTATTAACCAAAGGTTTCACTTTATGTCTTGATGCTTTGTGGCATCTGTTCCGGCTCGTCCGGGTTAGGGCTTTGGACTGTTGAAAGCATCCGACTCAGGAAAT
The DNA here is from genome assembly GCA_024277475.1 of Deltaproteobacteria bacterium. The sequence goes on along the minus strand of JAJRVC010000060.1, from coordinate 7,845 downwards.
ATTTATTTGTATACTGCAACCTTTGAACCTCTGAACCCAGAACGCTGAACCCCTATGATCGTATCAATTCTTCAAAAATATAGCCTTCGCCTAATATTTCAAACAGTTGGGAGTTGATGGTTTCGATATCTTTTTTCCGAATCATTGCAACCAGATCTGCGGCTATCAGTTGTTCAAAAAGATGTTTATGGGCTTCGGGTTTGTGGGATTGACTCAATAGTTTTTTGCGTATGGCTCCCATAAGCTTCAGAAAGACCCCGTATTCTTTACCAAACTGGTATTCAAGCGTTTTGCGCAATTTTTTTGCCAGGGCCGGGCTTTTACCGGACGTTGAAATAGTAATGACCAAATCATCTCGTTGAACAATTGAAGGCAGAATGAAATTACAGGCTTCAGGACGATCTGCGATGTTACACAGGGTGTTGAGATGATCGGCATCTCTGCTGATTTGCCGGTTTAGTCCCTCGTCGTCGGTAGCACCGATCACCAGGAACATGCTGTCAAGATCGTCGGACCGGTATAGCCGCTTTTTGAGTCGTATTAGGCCGGATATTGCAAAATCCTGCAACTGGTGCGATACTTCAGGACTGATTACAGTCACATTGGCACCACAATCTAAAAGTGCGGCAACCTTGCGAGTTCCCACGGCGCCGCCACCGACCACCAGGCAGTTACGATTTTGGATGTCCAGATGTACGGGGTAATATTTCATAGTTGTCATATTGTCATTTAATTCTTACACACTCGCAGGCACATGTTGTCAGGTGAAGCTCACCAGGAGCCAGGACGGGCAGCCAGTGAAAAAGGGCTGGCGACCAGAAGCCGGTAGCCAGCATCAAGAATCCAATTTTATCCGCATAAGATCTTCCGCCAGCATCAGCGGCCCGGAATACGTTTTGCGGCACTCCTGCTCAATATCAACCCGGTCGCATTCCGGATAAAAGTGGGTGAGCACCAGCTTGCCGACCCCGGCCCGGGTTGCTATCTCGCCTGCCAGAGACGGCGTTAGGTGCCCTTTTACCCTCTTATCGTCCGGCAGGGCGGATTCGCAAATTAAAAGATCCACCTTTTTTGCCAGGGTAATAAGATTTTCACTGTAACCTGTATCACCGGAGTAAACAACCGAATAACCAGCGGCACTCGTAATTCGGTAAGCAATGCTTTCTTCATTATGTTCCACCGGAGCGGATTCAACAATAAAGTCTTTAAATTGGTGTGAATCCCGCGAATTGATAGCCAGTTCCATAGTTTTAAGCATGCCCGGTGCCGCTTCGATCCAATGACCGTATACGGATTTCAAACCTGCAAAGAAATTTTCAAATCCCCGGCCGGCGACAATCGTAAGGGGTTTTTTACGGCGATTGCCGACCGGGTATTTAGTGGCAAAAATCAGAGGGACCAGTTCTGCGGTGTGATCCGGATGAAAATGACTGTAAAAAATATAATTAATATCAAAAATGGTTGTATCTGCCTCTAACAGCCTTCTCATGGTACCCGGACCCGAATCAAATAGAAGTTTTGTACTGTCAATTTGTAAAAAAATCGAACATGAGCTTCGTTTCAGCGAAGGTACACAGGTGCCGGAACCAAGGATTATGACGGTTATGTCGGATTTTTGATTAAACATAATGGAAAACTTATTAACCCAACCCGGACAAGCTTATCATTTTTTGCCCGCTCTTTTCTCAACGCGATTAATTAGCCACGTCAATAGCTTTTTTTCATCGCGACAATCAACCTGATCAGAGAGATCAGACAATGTAATCTCAGCCCGCGCCATATTTTTATGTCCACCGGCCGAGCCGAGTTGACCGAAACTTTCCTTGGCCACCTTTCCGGCATTTTTACGGATACCGTCGTTTCTGAGAATTATGATGAGCTTTTTATCACAGGTACCACAGACAATACTCCAGGTAACGGAAACAATTCTCATAAAAAAATCAGCAATAATGACACAGACATCCGGGTTGACCACTGGGCCCAAATACACAAATACACGGCCTTTTCGAAGGCGTTTGGAACCTAATGCGGTCTTGAAATATTTTAAAAAATCGAGTCTGAGGTCCGCTTGTTCGATTTTACGGGCCAAATGGGTGTTTGCATAACGAAAAAGATACTGAAAAGCACGCACATCTTCAATCAGTGTTTGTCCTTTAAAACTATTGGTATCTATTTTGATGGCTTGAAACAGGCCGGTGGCCAGCTTTACAGAGGGCGTTATCCTTGCTGCCCGCAGGTATTCGGTGAGGATGGTGGCCGTGGCGCCATAGGTGGGCCGGATATCAGAAAAAGAAGCTTTGGCGTTGGTATCCGGATGATGGTCTATAATGACGTTAGGGTGGAGTTTCGCCATAAATTCATTATGGTTGGGTTGGGAATCCACGATGACGATTTTGCTGTACCGGGCGGGATCGATCTTGTTAAAGGGAGCCATGGCCACGCCCAGAAGTCGTAACATCGCCAAATTGTCCGGACGATTGATCCTGTTGACATGGGAAATTGTGACATTCGCTACCCTGCGCCACAGTAATCGACTGACGGCCATGGCACTGCCAATGGCGTCCGGGTCGGCATTGATCACGATGAGGACAGAATCATGGCCTGAAAACTGATCATAGAAACGGCCCAGTTTTTCAGAGACTGAACGAGTCATAATATGGAGATAGTACGATGAGTTCCAGGCGATTACAATAAAATTTTACTTAGATCGTTCTAACCCGGGCAATTCATGATTGAACATTCAATCATTGGAATAGAGCGAAAATATTCCAATACTCAGCGGATTGCCACAAAATGCACAAAATAAATTCATAAGGTATTAAATACTATCCGGTCTCCTTCGACTTCGGCACTCAGTCGCGTACCTTCGGCGATGTTGCCTTTCAAAATCTCCATTGACAGCGGGTTTTCAATCACTTGCTGGATCACTCGCTTTAAGGGCCGCGCTCCGTAAACCGGATCATATCCTTTCTCAGCAATCAGGGACATGGCCTCATCCGACAGGCTCAGCTCGATATTTCTTCCTGCTAGACGGTTGCTGAGTTTTTTAATTTGAATTGTAACAATTTCAGTAATTTGTTCCTGAGTCAAGTTTTGGAAAATAATGGTTTCATCGATACGGTTTAAGAATTCGGGTTTAAAATGGGCCCGCAGCGCTTCCGTGACCCGTTTTTCCATCTCTTCACGGCTGAGGGCGGCCACCTCCTGAATCCACTGGCTGCCGATATTCGACGTCATGATAACAATGGTATTTTTAAAATCCACCGTGCGGCCCTGACCGTCGGTCATTCGTCCATCATCCAAAATCTGCAGCAGAACATTGAATACCTCCGGGTGCGCTTTCTCGATTTCATCAAAAAGCACCACGGAATAAGGTCGACGCCGAACTGCTTCGGTCAGATAGCCACCTTCCTCATACCCGACGTAGCCCGGTGGTGCTCCGATGAGCCGCGCGACGGAATGCTTTTCCATAAACTCAGACATGTCGATGCGGATCATGGCCTGTTCACTGTCAAAAATAAAAGCGGCCAGTGCCTTGGCCAGTTCGGTCTTACCAACGCCGGTGGGTCCCATGAAGATAAACGAGCCAATGGGGCGATTGGGATCCTGCAGCCCGGATCGTGCTCGACGCACAGCATTGGATACTGCCTCTACCGCCTGGGTTTGTCCGATTACCCGATGGTGTATCCGTTCCTCCATCCGCACCAGTTTTTCTCTCTCGCCTTCGAGCATTTTGCTCACCGGAATCCCTGTCCATCGGGAGACCACTTCGGCCACGTCCTCATCGTCGACTTCTTCTTTGAGCATCTTGCTGTCGGCCTGAAGCCCGGTGAGCTTCTGATTGGCCTCTTCCAGGCGGTTCTGAAGTTCTGTGGCCCTGCCGTAGCGGATCTCGGCAACTTTGGCCAGATCCCCTTCCCGTTCGGCCAACTGGGCTTCCGTGTTCAACTGTTCCTGCTGTTCTTTAATACTGCGAATGGTCTGGATCATAACTTTTTCATTCTGCCAATGCGCCTTCAGCCTCATCAGCTCATCATTCATGTCGGCCAGTACGGCTTCCAGTTTTTTTATCCTTTCTTTGGAGGCCGGATCGGATTCTTTTTTAAGAGCCTGGCGTTCAATTTCCGCCTGGGTGATTTTCCTCTGAATTTCATCAATTTCCGCCGGCATGCTGTCGATTTCGATGCGCAATTTGGAAGCACACTCGTCAATTAAGTCAATGGCCTTGTCCGGCAGGAAACGATCGGAAATATAACGGTCCGAGAGGGTTGCAGCCGCTACAATAGCGGAATCCTTAATCCTGACGCCATGGTGTACCTCGTATTTTTCTTTCAAACCCCGCAGAATCGATATGGTATCCTCCACGGTGGGCTCTTTTACCATCACCGGTTGAAATCGCCTTTCCAGGGCGGCATCTTTTTCGATATACTTGCGATACTCATTTAGCGTGGTGGCGCCCACACAGCGCAGTGTGCCTCTGGCCAGGGCCGGCTTGAGCATGTTGGAAGCATCCACGGCGCCCTCGGCTGCCCCTGCGCCCACAACGGTGTGAAGTTCATCGATGAAAAGAATGATTTCGCCTTCGGCACTTTCCACCTCTTTTAAAACCGCTTTGAGGCGATCTTCAAACTCGCCCCTGTACTTGGCGCCGGCGATCAATGCTCCCATATCCAGGGCCACCAGTCGCCTGTTTTTCAGGGATTCGGATACATCGCCATCCACAATGCGCTGGGCCATCCCTTCTACGATCGCCGTTTTGCCGACCCCCGGTTCTCCGATGAGGACCGGGTTGTTTTTGGTTCGCCTGGAAAGCACCTGAACAATGCGTCGTATTTCTTCATCCCGCCCGATTACAGGATCGACCTTGCCCAGGCGGGCCTGATCTGTCAGGTCCCGGCTGAACTTTTCCAGCGCCTGGTATTTTTCCTCCGGGTTTGGATCGGTGATGCGCTGGGTACCGCGAATTTCCATCAGTCCCTTCAGGATCGCATCACGGCTGATACCGGCAGCGTTAAGAGTTGCGGCCGCTTCACCGTGTTTTTCATCCGCGATGGCCAAAAAGATGTGCTCGATGCTGACGTACTCATCTTTCATTCGGGTGGCCTGGGCGAATGCCGCCTCCAAAACGGCTTTGGTTCTCGGAGAAGCGTAGATCTCGGATAGCCCGCCGCTGACTCTGGGTAATTTTTCAAGCGTGGCGGCTACCTGTTGGGCGATTTCGTCGGGTGAGACCCCCAATTTGCGGAGCATGGAACCGGCAATCCCCTCCGGTTCTTTGAGCATGGCTGCCAGCAAGTGTTCAGGCTCAAATTGCTGGTGGCCATACTGAGATGCCAGGGCCTGCGAATTTTGAATAAGTTCCTGAGATTTTATTGTAAATTTGTCAAATCGCATTTTTCCCCCCTGTAAAATATTATTAATGGGCACGAATGTATCAATCCGGGTCCCATTTTAAGTCTGGTCTGAAATTTGCGTAACAATATAAACACAATCTTTATTCTGTCAAACCATGCTGGTTACTGGGTGCTGGATGATTTAAAATCGGAATTCCGTCGCTTTTAATGAATGATATTTTTCCGTTCAGGATCTTTTCCCCTATCCCGATGAAGAATTTGGGGGCCACGCATGAAAGGGTTTTGCCAGTCGCAGGCTTTCATACAGGGCGATTCCTGCGGCGGTGGAAAGGTTCAACGATCTGGTTTCAGATGTGATGGGTATGTAATAGGTGGCTTTTGCGTATTCGTCCAAAAGCTCTTCAGCAAGACCGCGGGTTTCAGATCCGAAAACAAGAAAGAGCCGGTTTGCAGCAGGTAGGGTCCAGAAAGATTTGGACCCTTTTTTTGAAAACACAGCTATTTCATCTTTTTGAGGTGCCATTTTTTTTTTAAACTCGTCGAAATTCTTCCAGAGAGCCAGTTTGACGTTTTCCCAGTAATCCAAACCGGCTCTTTGCACCTCGCGGCCGTCAAGGGAGAACCCCAAGGGTTTGATGAGATGCAGAAAGGAGCCGGTGGCCAGGCAGGTGCGGCCGATATTGCCGGTATTCCAGTGTATTTCGGGGGCTACCAAAACGATATGGCGTTCAAGTTGTTGGCCATGGTTATTTGATGAGATATTCATTAAAACATCCGCGGTTTGCAAACAATTCCATGGCTTTGTAAGCGGTTTTGCCGCTGGATGACGCCACGACCACCTCATCTAAGCCCAGCTTTTTTCCCCTTTCAGCAGCAAGTTTCAGGGTCTGATTCGTGTTGTCTTTTCCGGGTTTGTCGAAATGCATGGCGCTCTCCTTTCTAATTAAATGAACATAACAAATCCGACCGAAACAGCTAAAACAGGTCGCAAATTCTTATAACGGGAAGATTCTAACAAAATTAATTGATTAAAATTAACATATGATTTATATAGACTAAGTTAAGCTGGGGAAATAGTAAACAACTATTAATTCGTTCATCAAAGGGATCTGGAAATGGAAATTATTCAGAAAGAGGAAAACGGGATTGTCTCCATAACGATAGAAGGACGATTGGATGCTGACTCTTCTGTGGAAGCTGAAAAAGTTGTCAAGGAGGCTCTTAAAGGTCAAACAACGCGGATATTATTCAATTTGGCCTCGCTGGAATATCTCAGTAGTGCCGGCCTTAGGGTTCTATTGGGCGCTGCAAAAGAAATGCGTCGAAAAGATGGCAAAATTGTCCTCTGTGCCTTGAATGAATTTGTGAAAGAAATATTTGAGGTCAGTGGTTTTCAATCCCTGATCCCGATCGTCGATTCGGTTGAATCAGGAATCGAAGTTCTTTCCTAATGAATAACTCAGAGACAGAATCCATACTGCTGGTTGACGACAATCCTACGAATTTGCAAGTGCTTTTTCAAACCCTTGATGGCGTCGGCTGCAAACTGTTGGTTGCCAAAAACGGAGAAATGGCACTTTCCATTGCCGGCAAGGCTCGACCGGATCTGATTCTGCTGGATATCATGATGCCCGGCATTGATGGGTATGAGGTTTGCCGTCGATTAAAATCCGTGTCGGCCACCGCGGATATTCCCGTGATTTTTCTTTCCGCCCTGGGCGATACTGAAGACAAGGTGAAAGGGCTTCATCTGGGAGCCGTTGACTATATTACCAAGCCCTTTCAGCCTGACGAGGTGATAGCACGCGTAAACACTCACTTGACCATTCATCGGCTGAAACGCGAAGTTGAGAGCCGCAAAGATCAACTTGAGCATGAACTGAAAGTGGTTTCCGAAGTTCAGCAAAAACTATTGCCGAAACAGCTGCCGGCGATTGCCGGATTCAAACTGGCTGCCCACTATGAGACCAGCCGTTACGCCGGCGGGGATTATTATGACATCATCGCCTTGCCGGGTAATCACTGGGGTTTTTTGATGGCAGATGCCGAAGGACACAGTGCTCCCGCTGCTGTTCTGATGGCCATGACATGTGCGCTTTTCCGAGCCTACCCAGACGACACAACCGATCCGGCGAGAATGCTGCACTACCTTAATGAACATCTTTGCAAAGTGGCTGAGCCCAGTTTCATGACGGCCCTGTATGCGGTGTACGATGCCAATCGGAAAACAATGCGGGTGGCACGGGCCGGCCAACCGCTGCCGATGATTTACCGTTTTTCCGAGAAACAAGCCGTTGAGTTACACTGCCCGGGCGTTTACCCGTTGGGTATAGAGCCCTATCCCGGGGAAATCCCGGTGACGGAAACGAAACTTGAAGCGGGAGATCGTTTTCTCGTGTATACCGACGGGGTCTCCGAAAGATTTAACTTAGAGGGGGATATCTACGGCGAGCAACGCGTGCTCCGATTGCTTGCCACCGACAGTGCAGAT
>JAJRVC010000059.1 GCA_024277475.1 Deltaproteobacteria bacterium | reverse complement strand
TAACAGGTTCAATGCAGTTACCTCCGGAATGAAGTGTCATATGGCTTGTTTTATACCTCATCCGGAGGCGTTTGTCCATAATTTCTTGCAAGTAATTGATATTATTTTATGGATAGGGCAGAATAAAAACACCCTGAAGAAATAACCGTTAATAGTTGACAGAAAATCCTTTTCTGTGATAGCCAATATTGTTTCGAACATCATCGTTAATTCTATGGATGTGCCGCTTTTCTTTGCTTCAAAATATCAGGTGAATTTAAAATTGATTTGATATGTTGAAAACATGTTTACCACGGCATGCTGAAAACACAACAAATAAGCGCCAAACCCGGAGAAGAAACCAATGCTTCTTAAAGAAATCATAGAATTATGTGATCTACTGGATGATCCAGCAGCTACGGGTCAAACCATCGTAGATCTTTTTAATTCCTTTAAAATTCCTCCTGTTGAAATTGAGCATTTGGAAGGAGCCAAGGGCTCGACCGATGTCGTCCGGATAACTATACCCGGTTCCAGTGGTAAATCCGGCGGGGGGCAAGCTCTCACCCTCGGCGTCCTGGGTACTTTGGGAGGTCTGGGCGCCCGGCCGAAGACTTTGGGTTTGGTTTCCGACGGAGATGGTGCCATAGTAGCTATGGCCGCCGGATTGAAACTGGCCCGCATGGCCCGACGCGGAGACCGCTGCCCGGGCGACGTAATTTTTGCCACCCATATCTGCCCTGATGCACCGACCCAGCCCCATGACCCGACGCCATTCATGGGATCACCGGTTTCTGTGTCCGAACAGATAAAGGCTGAAGTGTCCGCAGATATGGACGCCATCTTGAGCGTAGACACAACCAAGGGCAATCGAGTAATCAATCATCACGGGTTTGCCATCTCGCCTACTGTCAAGGAAGGATATATCCTCAGGGTCAGCGAAGACCTGTTGACCTTGATGGAATGGGTTACCGGCGACGTTCCGGCCACGTTCCCGGTTACTATGCAGGATATCACACCGTACGGTAACGGTATTTATCATATTAACAGTATCATGCAGCCCACAGTAGCGGTTGACTGCCCGGTGGTTGGTGTGGCCTTGACGACTTGCACCGCCGTACCGGGTTGTGCCACTGGAGCCAACATGCCTTACGGGCTGGAATCGGCCGCCCGATTTTGTGTTGAAGTGGCTAAGGTTTTTGGCCTGGACAAATGTAGATTCTACGATGAGGACCAGTTCGCCCGACTACAGGAGCTTTATGGCTCGATGGCTATCCTTAAAACAGGTGGAGAGCAGTGACTTCCCGATTAGGCATGATCACCGTGGGCCAGTCACCTCGCAGTGATATCGTACCGGCCATGACGGCAATGATCGGATCGGAGGTTGAGGTCGTTGAAAAAGGGGCATTGGACGGCCTCTCCGGGGATGCCATCGGGGCTTTGGCGCCGACTGAAGGCCAGAACGTTCTATGCACCCGGTTGGCCAACGGTGACCAGGTCGTAATTTCCAAAGAAGGCGTCATTCCGCTGGTGCAAGCCCGAATTGACGAACTGATCAGGGAGGACGTGGATCTGATCCTGCTCTTATGCACCGGACACTTTCCCAGATTTAAATCCCGTGTCCTGGTCCTGGCTGCGCAGGACATTGTTGACCGCTGCCTACAGGCCGTCGTTGGGAATCAATACACATTAGGGCTGGTTGTGCCGCTGCCGGAACAAGAGGAACCGTCCCGCCGAAGCCTGCTGCACATCACATCCAACGTAGTTGCTGTCAGCGCTTCCCCTTACGACTCGGGCACAACACTTAGCCGGGCAATCGAGCTGTTAAGCCGGCATGATCCCGATGTAGTAGTCCTTCACTGCATGGGCTTTAGCAACAAACATCGTCGGGAGATCAGGCGAGCCACGGGGAAACCGGTCATCGTAGCAAATTCCATTGTAGCCCGGACTGTCGCCGAGTTGCTCCAGCCCTAACCGCAAAGCGGGTAGCAGCTGTGATACAAACTGGCTGCCAGGATCGTCCGCTGCCTTTTCAATCTGCAAACAGCCGATGCGGATATTGCCTGATAATGGCATGAACAACTAACAATGAAAGGATGGAACAAATGAAATCAAGATTTTTAGTTATTTTAATGGTGGCCTGTATTGGTTTAATCTTTTCGCTGGCCGGTACGGGTCAGGCAATCCAAATTGTCGACGGCAAAAAAATCATGGTCTTCGGTGGCCGGCAGCCGGCTCCGAATATCGATCCCAGCCTGAAAACGGACTGGTCTCGACGCATGCTCCAACAGGGTCTCTATGACGGCCTGTATAAGTATGTGGGTAATCCGGCCAAACTGGTTCCCTGGCTGGCTGAAAAGTACGAAGTCGACGCCGACGCCACAGTGTGGACATTTCATCTGGTAAAAAATGCCAAATTCCATAACGGCGATCCACTGACGGCCGACGCGGTAAAATTTTCCTTTGAGCGCACCCTGAAGCTCAAAAAGGGCATCTCCTGGATGCTGGCCGGCATCCTGGAAATTTCAAATATCAAAGTCATCGATGCGTATACCATTCAGTTCAAACTTAACTCGCCTTACGCTCCATTCAGGTCAGTCCTTCCGTGGTGGTACATTATGAATCCCAAGACGGTTATGGCCAATGAAAAGAATGGCGATTATGGACAAGACTGGCTGAAGGACCATGAAGCCGGTTCCGGACCTTTTAAGCAGGGACGCTGGGAACAAGGCGTTCTTTATGAGTTGGAGGCTGTTGCTGATTACTGGCGCGGTTGGGAGAATGAAAATCATCCGGACAGTATTATTTTCAAGTTAATCCGTGAGACCAGTTCCCTTAAAATCGGCCTTCAGAAGGGCCAGCTGGATATGGTGGCCGGCCTGAGCCCCGACGATCTGGACCTGATTGCCAAAATGCCCGGTATTGTTGTGACCAATGACCCCGGTATCACCACCTTCGGGCTGAAGATGAATACCAAGAAGGGGTACACTAAGGACATTAACATTCGCAAGGCCGTGTGCTACGCCTTTGATTATGAAGCCATGCTTGCGGTATTCAATGGCAAGGCCATTCTTGAAGACAGCCCTTTTCCGATCGGCCTCAAAGGCCATGTATCCACCAACGCTTACCGGCAGGACCTGGTCAAGGCAAAGGAATACATGAAAAAGGCGGGTTATCCGGACGGCGGTTTTGAGTTGGAATACGTCTATGTCCAGGGACTCGACTCGGAAAAGAACATCGGCCTTATCCTAATCGACAATCTGGCCAAAATTGGCATCAAAGTCAAAATGGTTCCTCTAACCTGGCCGAATATGACCGCCCGGGGCTCTAAAGTAGAAACTTCGCCGGATTTGATAGCTATTTTCACCACACCTAAATTCGATGATCCGGATGCAGTGGCATACCAGTACCATAAAAATTCCTGGGGGAAATACTATGGTTCCTCGTTCTATGAGAACACGGAGGTCTGGCAGCTTATTGAAAAAGCTCGCTCCACCAGCGACTGGGACGAACGGATGAAGTACTACAAAAAAATCCAGCCCATGATCATGGCAGATGCACCGGAAGTTTTCGGTATGCAAATGAATCGCCAGTGGGCCTTCAGGGACTATGTCAAAGGCTTTACGTTCTGTCCTTTGCGTTTTACCAATGAAGTTGATTTTTACACGATATATATTGACAAATAAGCAGCATGCCGACATCCGGCGGGCGGGGACCGGCTGTCTAACCGGCCGGTCCCGTCGGTTGGCGGTGGATGGAGTTCAAGCAGTGCAGGAAGGAACGTATTGATCGATGAAACAGTATATTATTAAAAGATTGCTGCTTATCATCATCACCCTGTTCGGCCTGATAACCATCACCTTCATAGTGGCCAGAGTGGCTCCCGGAGACCCGGCCCGGGTGGCGGCCGGCCCCGATGCCACTGAGGAGATGATTCAGGTTTTGCGGGAAGAGTTCGGACTAAATAAGAACCTGGCCATGCAATACATCGACTACATCAAAGGTTTGGTGACCGGCAACCTCGGTCGATCCATCCGGACGCAACATGATGTCCTGGAAGACCTGATCCGTCTATTTCCGGCCACTTTGGAATTGACCCTGTTTTCGCTCCTGATGGCCATCATCCTGGGGATTCCCCTGGGCGTGATTTGTGCCGTCTATCGGGACGGTCCGCTGGATCACCTGGCCAGGGTGTTCTCGGTATCCGGGTTGGCCCTGCCCATGTTCTGGTCGGGATTAATGCTTCAGTTGCTTTTTTCACTGAAGTTTGACCTTTTTCCAGTGGGGGGACGGTTGAACATGCTGACCGAAGCCCCGCACGCTGTGACCCATCTGTATCTGATAGACAGCCTGATTGCCGGAAAATGGTCGGTATTCATAGAGACCTTGAGACACATTTTTTTGCCGGCCCTAGTGTTGTCCTTCCCGGCCCTGGCCAGCATCATCAGGGTCAACCGGGCCGATATGCTGGAAGTACTGGGGCGGGATTTTATTACCAGCGCACGGGCCCACGGCATTTCCCGGTTCCGGATCATTACCCAGTATGCGTTGAAAAACGCCATGATTCCTACGACCACCATGATTGGGCTGCGTTTTGGCTGGATGCTGGGCGGCACCATACTGGTCGAAACCGTCTTCGACTGGCCGGGTATCGGCCAGTATGCAGTCCAGTCGGCAATCTTTGCGGACTTCCAGCCTATTATGGGTGTCACCCTGATTGTCGGGCTGAGTTTTATGCTGACCAATCTGTTCATTGACTTGCTTTACGGGTTGCTCGACCCACGGGTGCGCTATGACTAACCCGCCCAAAAACATAAAAGACATAGGAAACGACGAAGTAACGAACAATGAGCTTCAACCCGATATAGAGAGTGTCTGGGGCAAATGGAAACAAGAGCATGAATCCAGTCTGCGTGACATCCGTCTGTCGATCTACTTGTTCAGCAAGAGCCCCCTGTCTATTTTGGGTTTGGCTATCGTCAGCATGTTTATTTTAATGGCCGTGATCGGCCCCTTGGTAGTCCCTTTTCCTGAAGATGCCACCGGTACCATCCACATGGCCCGGAAACTGATGAAGCCCGATAATACGTTCTGGTTCGGAACCGATGAGCTGGGCCGGGACATTTTTACCCGGGTGCTGTTGGGCACCAGAATTTCTCTTAAAATCGGGTTGATCATCATTCTGGTTGCCGTGGGCATAGGAGTGCCCCTGGGTATTACCGCCGGATATGTAAGCGGCTGGATCGGGGAGCTGATTATGCGCGTAACCGACATGTTCCTGTCTATCCCGGGCCGGATATTTGCTCTGGCCATCATTGGTGCCATGGGTCCGGGGATGACAAATTCAATGATTGCCCTGTCGATTGTCTGGTGGCCGGGTTACGTACGCTTGGTCCAGGGGAGAACATTGTCTATCAAGGAAGAATCGTTTGTCGAGGCCGCCCGTTCAATCGGAGCCCGCAAAGCCAGAATCATCTTCCATCATATCCTGCCTAACTGTTTGTCTGTAATTATTGTCAAAGCCTCGATGGACATGGGTATGGCCATATTGGCGGCTGCCGGTTTGGGCTTTATCGGCGTCGGCGCTCAACCCCCCACTCCGGAATGGGGAGCCATGATCAGCGAAGGCCGGAATTTTTTGCCCAACTGGTGGTGGTATGCCACCTTTCCGGGCCTGGCCATTTTTACCACCGTACTCGGATTCAACTTGCTGGGCGACGGTCTGCGTGATATTCTGGACCCGCATAGCAGGGGGTGAGACAACCGTGACCGATAACACGAACATACTCCAGATAGAGGATATGGTGATCCACTTCGACACTTTCGAAGGCACCGCTCGAGTGTTAGACGGCATCTGTCTGGAGTTGCAGCCCGGCGACACCCTAGGACTAGTGGGCGAAACCGGCTGCGGCAAATCGATTACCTCCAAGGCGGTGCTGGGCCTTCTGCCGGTGCCGCCCACCCGAATAGTCTCCGGTCGGATCCTGTTTCAGGGAGATGATCTGCTGGCTAAGTCTGAAAAGGAAATCGAATGTATTCGGGGCACCAGGATCGCCATGATTTTCCAGGATCCGATGACTTATCTGAACCCTGTATTCAGCATCGAAAAACAGATGGTGGACGTTATTGTCCGCCACGGCAGACAGCGGGGTGAATCGGTCTCCAGAAAACAAGCCCGGGATCAGGCGGTAGAATTACTTGACGCCGTCCAGATTCCCAGCCCTGCTAAAAGGATCAAAGAATATCCGCACGAATTCAGCGGGGGAATGCGCCAACGCGTGCTGATCGCCATGGCCCTTTCCGGTAAACCGGAATTGCTGATCGCCGATGAGCCGACCACCGCACTGGACGTCACTATCCAAGCTCAGATCCTCCGATTGTTGAAAAACTTAGTCGAGCAATTTAACCTTGCAATTTTGCTCATTTCACACGATTTGGGCGTAGTGGCGAAGCTATGCAGACACATCGCTGTCATGTATGCCGGCAATGTTGTGGAGACGGCGACTATCGAGCAAGTTTTTGGCCAGCCGGCCCACCCTTACACCCGGGGCTTGTTGAAGTCGATTCCACGCCTGTCTCGCCGGGTTGACTCCCTTGTCGGGATCAAAGGCAGCATTCCCAGTTTCATTGAACCGCCTCAAGGTTGCCGGTTCCACCCGCGTTGCGACCAGGCGATGGACATCTGCCGGAAAGTAAAGCCGCTGTTGGAAGAAGTGAAACCGGGCCATAGGACAGCTTGTTTTCTCTATGATCCCTCTTGGCCGGGAGACGTTCGGCGCTGAAAGACTGATGTTGTTAAATATGAACCTTCTTGAAGTAAAAAATGTGAGTAAGCACTTTCCCATCAAGCGGGGTTTGTTCCATAAATCAACAGAGACGGTCAAGGCGGTCCGGAATGTCAGTTTCGAAGTTGGAATCGGCGAGTCCTACGGCGTAGTCGGCGAGTCCGGTTAAGGTAAAACCACCCTGGCCAGGACCGTGCTACGGTTGATCGAGCCCACCAGAGGTGACATCCTGTTTCAAGGAGTTAACCTAGCCCAGCTTGATTCTGAATCGTTACGCCAGCAGCGTCGCGATATGCAGATGATTTTTCAGGATCCTCACTCATCCCTTAATCCAAGAAAAACAATCCTTAAAAGCGTTGGCGAACCTTTGATCATCTATGACCGAATGCGAGGCCGGGCCCTAGTCGAAAGGGTTCGGGAATTGGTGAAACTGGTGGGATTAAAAAAGGAGCATTTATACCGTTTCCCCCATGAATTAAGCGGTGGGCAGAAGCAGCGGGTCGGTATTGCACGGGCCCTGGCACTGAACCCGAAAATGCTCATCCTGGACGAACCGACCTCGGCCCTGGACGTATCAGTCCAGGCCTTAACCCTTCATTTCCTAGAAGAATTGCAGGAAAAATTTTCCCTGACTTACCTGTTTATCTCCCACAACCTGGCTGTGATCCGATATGTATGCAGCCGCGTGGCGGTGATGTATCTTGGCCGAATCGTAGAAGAGGGTTCCGTGGATGAGCTCTTCGACTCCCCGGCTCACCCTTATACAAAGTTTCTCTTGTCGGCGGTACCCCTGCCGGAGCCACAGCAGAATGATGATCAAATTCTGCTCGAAGGTGACATACCTAGCCCCCTCAACATCCCTAATGGTTGTTGTTTCCATACCCGCTGCCCGGAAAAGATGGGTGGCATTTGCCACCAAATGGAACCGAAGACCGTTCGATTGTCTCCCACCCACTCTGCTGCCTGCCATTTGTATACCGGGGAGTAGGAAAGCCAAACTGGGTGTAAAGGCAATGTGTCATAGAGCATTGAAGAATAGCGAGGGTTATGAACTTGAGAAATTCCAAAGTTCTAACAACCATATTTGTGAATAAATGCACTAAGGCCGGCGAACCTGATTGCCTTTCATCATCCAAAGCGGGGCCTCTATCATGGCGCCCCACTGGACCAGCAAAGCCGCCCAGGCCAACTTGTCGGCCGTTGGAACCGTTATCAAGTCATTGCCGAGTAAAAACCCGATAAGAAGTTTACTGCCGAGATAGCCTGCAAGC
>JAJRVC010000058.1 GCA_024277475.1 Deltaproteobacteria bacterium | reverse complement strand
GGGATAGCAACCCCGCCCGCTTGAGCAGTACTCCCGTTAACCTGAATAGAAGCAATCCTGATAGTACCCCCCTCCGGGCTATAACGGATGGCATTGTCCAATAAGTTAACGCACGCTCGCATGAGACGATTCTGATCTCCTTTCAGTTTCAGCGGTGTTGCGGCCGGCTCGAAGAGGATAGAGACCTGCCTGTCTTTTGCAAAAAATTTCAACTGGCTGATGCTTTCCTGAATAATTTGGTGCATATCTACCATCGATTGGTAAAGCAAGAATTGGCCACTTTCATTGCGATAAATATCCAGTAAATCGTTTGTCATACCAAATAGTTGATGACTGGTGGCTAATGCAAGGTGCATGACTTCCATCTGGGTTGGAGTTATCGATCCCAAACTCCCATCCACCATGAGCTGTATGGCTTTCTGCAATGAAAGGACTGGATTTCTCATGTCGTGCGTTACCATCCCGATCAGGTCTTCCTTCATACGCTCGACCTTCTTTTCTTCAGAAATATCCCTAATAACTCCCACATTACCAACATTTTCCCCATTTTCGTCATTAATTCCGGATAAAGATACCTGAACTGGAAAAATATGGCCATCGGCTTTGATAGCGACCAACTCAGCATGCCAGTTATGATTCAGGCGCGACTCCAGCTTTTTCTGGCAGTTTTTTTTTGATGCTGTGTCCGAAAAAAACATTTGAATTGACTGACCGATAACTTCTTCCATCTCATAGCCAAATATCTGGGTGCCGGCCTCGTTGATCATGGAGATTGTACCATCAGCGTCTGTCGAGATAATGCAATCGGAAACACTGTTGATAAGCCTATTTAGGTAATGCTTGGAATATTTATACAAAAGATATTTTTGCAATGCCAATTCACTGACCGTTTGGATAATAATTCCCATAAGATTGACAATGCTCAGTAAGCGTTTTCGGCTCATTAAGGGTATTTTTTTCAGTTCTTTCAAGCAACCTTCTATGTCACTCGTTCCGATCGTAAGAGCCCGCTGAACCGCATCTTTTGCTTCAAGGGGTTCTTCCAGAACTTGGCCACAAAACATGGATGCCAGATGGTGACCCGCCACAATGACGGGAGTCGCACAGTCAATTAATCCAGCGTTTAGGCAATCGTAAATAAAGGGTTTTTTTAAATGAACCGCTTTCCGGCCTCCAAAGCGGTCACTTTCGTGACACCTACGTCTCCCTTCATTGGTAGAGCGGCAATAATTGAGACAAAAGCCTGTGAAGTTATGCAACTCGGTTATGGGTTGGCCCTCCACATCGGCAATAGTGGATGCAACCCCGGTGACTTCGGTGAAAACTCGGAGGATTTTATCCAATTTATCTTTGTTGATCAGGTCTAATAGATGGATGGATCGGTTCATGACTGCTCCACAACCCAAGCTTTGGTAATGGACTATGACACAATTTAATGCTTCTTTTTCATCTTCGGTGAGGTTAGCTCTTGGAGACTAATTTCCCTACATTGCCATAATACTTTAAAGAAATATACCAATTGCTAAGAATTCCCTTTTGGGGAAACGGGATAAGGCAAAATTTTAGATTGTGTATAGTCTGCGGTTAAATCACAACATGTCATCGCATCGGACATGCGATGACATTATTCAACCGATTCGACTATAGACACGTAAAATTCAAATAGCAGACGTCAGCAGTGTTGTCAAATCGTCAGATTCAACCAAACATGGAAAAAGTTATGCATTTTTTAACATAGCTCCCGACTGGCTATATAGGTTGGGTGTTTACTAAAAACAGGCATCTACAGTATTGTTTTGGTCGATAATGCAATCATCCTCGCAGGATCCTGGCTGCTTGTCATATGCTGGGAAAACATCGGTGGCAGAGCATTTTCCATTGGCTGGGGTTAGCAGTTCACCTGCCAAAGGCAGGGATCAGAATCGAAGTTGGATGAACCTGTTCAAATCTTTCTATTTGAAAAGGTTCATGTAATGGCTGGATGACTTTAAAACCCCGCCTGATTTTTCATAAAATTCCGGTTTTAGATTAAAGACGCCGCCCCGCGGGTGAATCCAGGATCCGTTCGGATAGGGATGATAACTTACTAAATCATCCCAGTTTTTGTAATTCTGATGTCCATTGGACTCCAATAGGCCCATATTTTTTAACCCTGGCAACGGTGCTAAACGAGCAGCAACGTTCTTATTCCAGTCGACAACCGTAGGGGTGCAGGTCAGATCAGCCAGAAAACATGGAATACCTTTTTCATGGGCAGCCTGCGCCATTTTGAGGGTCATGCTAAATGTTTTTGCACCGGATTTTAAGGCAATCGCACCGTATCCCATTTCTATCCGTTTTTTTACGTCTTCCGCGCAATGGGCACTTTCATCGGCGGCTAACCGGACGTCCAGATCTCCCACATAGATTTCCGCTTCCTCCGGAAATGGTTCCTCAATAATCGCTATCTGGTCAAACATGCCGACTTTTTGGGCATGATCCAACAGCTTTTCAAGGGTTTCTTTCTTTTCATATCTGCCGTTGGCGTCAAAATAATACGGGATTTTACCGTTGGCGGTATAGGGTGTCTCCCTGTGGCCGATGAGTTTGTGGATCGACTCGATCCGCTGCTTATCACCTTCAAGCATTTCCGCATGGGAACCGGGCCGGCCGATTTTAATCTTCATGAAAAAATAGCCGTCTTTGACGGATTTTTCAATTTCTTCCAGGGGAATGTTGTAGGCCATCAGGGGAATCGCCGCCACTTGAGCGTGCCTGAAAGACAAGGCCTCCTGGTATTCGTCAGGTATGATTTCATCGAATGTGTGGACATTGTTGGCATCGGCATATATTTTCCAGGCCGCATTGTCGAGGGCTACCATGGAACTTAAGGAAAATGTTAATCTCAGATTTTTGCGGCCGGTAATTTTTTGGCCGTAGGCATATACTTCATCCAGAATCGCTTCCTGCAGATCAATCGGTGTGGTGAAACTTATTCCTTTTATTTTTTGTAACGCATATTCAAGCGACATATGCAGGAGCATATTGCCGCCCGTTTCGGTGTGCGACAGAAACACATCAATATCGCTCCAAGCGACACACTGGGTCATAAGACCCGTATGCCGTATACCGGACGCGCTTTCCAGCAGGGCCGCACTTACCCAGAATTCATTTTGATAAATACCTTTAAAACCGAAAGGTCGAATCAATGGTTCGCGTTCAAATTCAGAGTCTACATAACTGATCGTAATTTTATTTTTCATGCTCGGAGGTTCCGCAATTATAGGACCGGGTTTCAAGATTGCTCTCGTTTCCAAGTTGTAACCTTTACTTCAATTCCAGCGAATTATAGATTTGCAGGAAGTAATTTCCAAATTCCGGCAACGCTCTTACCTCCAATGTGCGGGGTCTTGGAAGCTGGATATCTAAGGCCTGAACCATGATGGAAGGCCGCGCGGAAAGCACAATGATGCGGTCTGATAGAAAAAGGGCTTCATTGATATCATGGGTCACAAAGAGAACGGTTTTTTTAGACTCCATCCAAATACGCAGAAGTTCCAAGTTCATACGCTCCCGGGTAATCGCATCCAATGCCCCAAAGGGCTCATCCATAAGAAGAAGCTTGGGATCATGAATCAGGGCACGCGCGATCGAAACCCGCTGTTGCATTCCACCTGAAAGCTCATTTGGATAGCTGTCCGCAAAATCTTGCAGGCCAACAAGCTCCAACAACTCCCTGGCCTTCTTGACCATTGAATTTCGATCATTTTTCAAAATCTCAATTGGCAAAAGGACATTGTCAAGGACTTTGCGCCATTGCAGCAGTGAGGCCGTTTGAAATACGAAACCGACTTCACGGGTAGGATCAAACTGCTTCTCATCCACCTCGATCTCTCCGGAACTCTTGGTAAGAAGTCCGGCAACGATTTTCAATACGGTAGTTTTACCGCAGCCGGATGGCCCCACGATGGAAACAAACTCACCGGGATGTACGTCGAAACTTACATTGCTCAGAGCTTCTATTTCACCCTCGTTCTTTTTGAAGACTTTTCTCAGGTTGCGAATCGAAAGCAGCGGTATTCTTTTTTCCACCAAGTATCCTCTTAAGTTTTCAAAATCAATAAATAGAGAGGAACAAAATGCCTGTAAACACGTGACCTTCTTTTGCTACTGTTTTTCGGAAAAACATCATAGTCCTAAAAAACAGCCTTAAACCTCAATAGCCGCAGACCGATGCCAAGGCATCAATATTTTTTCAAACAGAGACACCAGGCCCGAAAGGACGACGCCGATTACGGAAATTAAGATGAGAGCAGCAAATATGGGAGGCGTGTCCATCGTAAATTGGGAGTTGATGATGATATATCCTAATCCCCTGTCGGACGCGATAAACTCACCGACAATGGCGCCGACCACGCACATGGTGGAGCAGATTTTTAATCCGGCAAAAAGATAGGGAAGGGAATTCGGAATTCGAATTTTAATAAAAATCTGCCATTTGGACCCATGCAGATAGCGAACTAAATCCAATAGATCCTCGTTGACCTTGTTCAGCCCGACGGCGACATTCACCACTACCGGGAAGAAGGACACCAGGAAGGCGATAAAAACATTGGTTAAAAGACCGTATCCAAACCACAGCGTAATAATCGGCGCAACCGCTATGGTAGGAAGGGAATTAATAAAAACAAAGACCGGTAGCAACAAGTCGTTCATGAGTCGCGACCAGGCCATGATGATCGCAATGACAATTCCGACAAAGCTGGTTACTACAAAGCTGATTAGAACCTCATAAATAGTAGTGCCTAAATGCACCGACCAATTGTAATTGGCATCCGGCTGAGATAAAAATAAATGTTCCAGCGTGGCAACCGGAGACGGCAGGATAAACTCTCGAACGTTGAAAAGCATGACACCAAACTGCCACATCAGGAAAATGACCAGAATCACCAGCGGTGTCTGATAATTTCTTCTGAAGATGCCAAATATTTTTTTTAATATAGTTTCTGCCATCATGGATTTTGCTTACTTTTCTGCCAGGGCATAACCCATTGCTCCAGGAGCGAAATAAAGCCGAAAAGGGATAGACCCAGGATTGAGATAAGAATCAGACTGGCGAACATCGGCGGTGTATCCATGAGTCCCTGGGCACTCTTCAACACGAAGCCAAGTCCCTGAAAAGATGCAATAAACTCACCGACGATCGCACCAACGACACAAAGAGTCGCGCTAATTTTAAATCCCGAGAAAATAAATGGCAGCGCATTGGGAAGCCGTATTTTAACCAGCACCTGCCATTTGCTCGCATGCAGGTAGTGGACCAGAT
Source organism: Deltaproteobacteria bacterium (assembly GCA_024277475.1). The sequence continues at coordinate 14,132 of JAJRVC010000058.1, read as the reverse complement.
CCAATAAATCCTCTTCAACCGCATTCAATCCAACCTCTGTGTTGATCACGATCGGAAAGAAAGCAACCAGAAACGCGATCATCACATTGGGTATGATGCCATATCCGAACCAAAGAAGAAAAAGAGGAGCTAACGCTATTTTGGGCAAGGAGTAAAAGAGGGTAATGACGGGCCTGATGATATGCCTCAAAACACTGGACCAGACCATCAAAACCGCCACGAGGATTCCCACAATAGCCGTTACCGTAAAACCAATTAATATTTCGATCAGGGTGGTTCGAATGTGAATGGGCCAATTATACTGAGAGGCTAAATCCGGAACTAAAAGGTAGGAAAAGGTTGTTATCGGCGACGGTAGAATAAATTCTTTGATACCGGAAATCATTACGATGAGCTGCCAAATTAAAAGAAAAGCTAAAATAGCCAGCAGCTTCTTATAGTGATTTTTGACGATAGTTCTTATTTTTTTCATCAAACCCCTTGATATTCAATCCCCGACTATTTGTCAAATCATTTTGAATCCGGTGTGCTTTGCTAAAAACTGACCTGGGGAAGCTTTCTGTCGATTTCGTTCATACGGTAACCAAAGCCCGGCCCCTGTGCCGTCGACAGATCCACTCGGCCGTTTTTTCGACGATAGATTTCCGGGTGAACCGCAGCCTCGGGATATGAGGTATCAGGATAAAACTGCATGGAATTTGTCTCCACCCCCATTATCGTTCCCGCATAGGCGGCCAGCAGTACATGAGGAATCTGAGCGAGCATTGGATTGGTTAGATCCTGAACCATGAGTGTCATACCATGCGCTTTGGCCCAGCAGAGGCTTAAAAGAGCACCGGTTTGAGTCTTACAGGTTTTCAAAGCCACCCCGGACCATCCCAGGGTTCGGCCCATCCGAACGAATCGCCAATCATGGGCGCTTTCATCCATAAAGAGCGGTTTACGGGCCGAGACACTGTGAACATCAATTTGGTGCTTCTCAAGGTCATATGGAAATGGCTGTTCGACATATAAAATCATACCATATATACGGGGATGTTCCATAATCAGTCGATCCAGGATATCGTTGACATAGACCGGTTCTGAGACGGTACAATTGAAATCCGCGGTAAGCCAGTCGACCTGGTGTTCCAAGCCGATCTTTCCCACCTGCACAATCCGATCATAATCCCAGGCTGCATCATTTCCCCGGAGCTTGACTTTCAGGCATTTCAAGCCGTCTCTCTTAATCCAATCGGACAATACCACCGGATATCCGTCATCGGGGGCGGTCTCAGTCTTTTCCGACAACGAAAGCCAATCCAATCCTCCAACGAGATGCCAGGCCATGAGTTGCTTCGGCGCAGGGTTGATGAAAAAATCTTCAGGATATTTTCCGGCAAAGGACAGCGCACTTCCTTGGACAGGATCCAGATAATAGGACAGATCCTGATTCATATAGTGCTTATTGTAGGTTTCGTACACGGGTTTCCGGTGAAGGACGCCATAGGCATCATGAAGGGCAATATCAAACGCCGAACAACAGACCAACGCCGCCAGCCAAGGCATTGGTTCGGAGCTTTCTCTTTTCGAGTTGAATTCTTTAAGAAGCCGGGGGAGCATTTGTTCTTGAAATGCATGGCCGATCTCCATCGGATGCCCACTCTGATCAAACACCTGCCAGACCGACGCTAATTTCAGGGTGAAATCTTTCAAAACCTCATTACGCTCTTCATAAGAGAGTGCGCTTGGCCACACCCATTGGACCCCTAATGGTGTCTCTCCCCAGCCTTCAACGGGTTCACCGTCCTGACTTTTCACGCGCATGCGGATTCGTGCGCAGGTCACGGATGTAACGGTCTCAGGTCCGAATTTTAAAGGTATTCGCATTTCAACCGGCAGAAAATATACGCTCACATCCGCTGATTTTATGTCTGTATTTTTAGCCATACTGCATTCCTCGCAATTAAACCCACAGATTTCGCAGATTACACGGATTACTCTAATCCGGACGAGCTTAGCCGGTCGTAGCGCAGCGGAACTCCCGATTTATCGCGGAATTGAATATTGGGTAGATACCCGGGTTCAGAGGGCCCGTCGAAGATCCCGCTCCACGGGGGCACTGACCCCTCCCTGAAAGGGAGCATTAATTTTTATTACATACGAGCGGCGCCTCCGGCCAAAAAAACGGCCAGTCTGATCGGAAAAAAACTTTGGTATTGTTTCCGTTTTTTGTTATTCCAGTTTATAAGGTGGATCGGGCAGAAATTCCGAGGTGTAGGCATCTTCAGGCTTGAAATTAACCTTAACACCCAAATACTTATCCACAAGGTTGATGGTATCCGCCATTTTGCCGGGATCGATATAGCCAATACCATACTTTCGATAGCGGTCGGTTTGGAAGAACGCCATCACTACCTTCAGATTCGCCACATAATCGGTTTGATTAATGGGGTGATATTCGGACAAAATCGCAATCGCCTCTTCGGGATTTTTGAGAGTAAAATCCCATCCACGGTAAGCCGCCTTCAGAAACTTTCTTACCATTTCCGGATTGTTTTCGATGATATCGTTGCGCGCCACAAAGGAATGCGCGTACGCATTAAATCCGTAATCCGACCAGAGAAAATTACCGAGCTGGTCGGCCGGAATAGCTTTTTCCATGAACGGTTTGCCGGTGTAAAGTTCAAATACGACGTCCGCTTTTTTGGTGGCCAGCGCGGCTACTTTGGCGGCCGGTTCAATGTTGATGAATCTGACACTGCCCGGATCGACGCCGATCTGTTTAGCAAATGCCGGCCACATCACCTTGTGGCCGTCGGCGGCCGGAACCGCGACCGTTTTACCGACGATATCCTGTGGTTTCGTGATTCCGCTGTCCTTCCAGAAAAACATGCTGTTGGGGTGTTTGTCAAAGATGATGCCCACGATTTTTATTTTAGCGCCCTGGGCAATTCCCTTGATAGGCACCGGTGCATCGGCGATACCGATATCGGCTTTCTTGGCATCCAGCACCTTAACCGTATAGCCTGATCCCTGTCCCAGGATAATATTCACATCCAATCCTTCTTCTTGAAACCACCCCTTTTTCAAGGCAACATAATAGGGGGCATGGTCACCGGTGATTTTCCAATTCAATTGAAAATCCACTTTGGTAAGGTCCGCCGCCTGGCCCCCGGATACAATCGTCAAAATCGCTAAAACCGCAAATAGCACAACAAGTTTCCCTTTCATAACTTCCTCCTTTCAAAGTAGTTCCCCAATTGAGCAAACAAGTGGGAGTTATTCGTTATCGGTAAATTGCTGATGGTTGGGAAGAATCAAGAATTCGCTTTTTCAAAGCTGATTAATTAAAAATGGTGAATTGTACATCGGTTTCAGATGTAGACCAACCTATTGAGACGCCGATTAAACAACCGCCGAGATTATTCTGATAACCAAAGCGGAATTTGTTGTCAATACTAATTTTTCCGATGGAATTGAAAATTCAGACGGATTTGAGGATAGTTCACCATCAGACGCAAAGGACGCTGAAAATTTTTATTCGAGAACAAAGCATCGCTTTGTTTATTGAGCATCTTTGAAGTCTATCCCACGGATTCTTGCCTGTCGTTAGCAAAAATCATCGTTGACAATTCACGCAGAGTTCATTATTCGAATGTTCAGCATATTTGGATTACAACAAAAGGAAAAATCTGAAATGAGGCATCAGAATAAACACCTGGGTGTCGGGATACGCGGGGCCGGCCAGGTGACGTACGAACATGCCAAAGCGATAGAGAACAACCCTCATCTGTATTTTGCGGCGGTGTGCAGCCGTTCGGAAAAAAGCGCACAAAGGCTTGCCGCTCAATATAATCCGGAGGCAAAAGTTTACAGGCACTACGAGGATATGCTTGCAGATCCTGCCGTAGATATCGTATCCATCTGTATGCCCAACTACCTGCATGCCCGCGAAGCAATCCAGGCCTTTGAGGCCGATAAACATCTCATATTAGAAAAACCCACGGCGATCAACTACAAGGAACTTCAGGCATTGCGCGCCGCAGCAAGAAAAGCAGACTCACGCTCCGTGGTTAGTTTTGTACTCCGCTGGCATCCCATGATAATAAATTTGAAGGCGTTGCTGAAAAAACAAGCGATTGGTGATATTTATTACGTTGAAGCAGATTACTGGCATGGAATCAAAAAATCCTTTTCAAGTTACAATTGGATACGAAAAAAAGAATTTGCCGGCGGCGCAATGATCACCGGCGGATGCCATGCCGCTGATATCGTACGTTATTTGTCGGGCAAAGAGGTTGAAGAAGTATTCGCATATCGCTGCAAAAGCCGGCCTGATTTTGACTACGATACGACCCTGGTGGCCTCCATTAAATTCAGAGACGAGCGCATTGGAAAACTCTCTGCCTCACTGGATGGCCTGTGCTTTCCTTATCAATTTAACATCAATTTACTAGGCTCCGAAGGCGCCATCAGAGATAACCGTATATATTCAAAGACCTTATTTCCGGAACAAACGGATTTTATCACCCTTTCATCGGACACCCCCAATTCAGGTGCCGTCGATCACCACCCGTTTCAGCAGGAATTCGACAACCTCACAAATAATATCTTACATGATGAGCCGATTCTTTCAGATGTGCAGGATGCTTGTCATTCCATGGAAATCGTTTTAGCAATCGAGGAATCGGCGGCCACAGGAAAACCGGTTAAAATCGCGGATATGTAATTGTCAGCTATTTTAGCTCCACGATTTTCTTAGACTCCATCCAAATAGGATCAACCGTAAACTCACCGGGGCAGCCCGTTCTGCCTAAACTTTCCGGATAATGGTTTGAAGAACTCGACGCCTCCGGAAATCTTGACTAAAGCCCAGCGGACATGCTATCTCATGGGTCGTAAACTCATAATTATGTGGTATGGAAAACTCAACGGTTATCCGGTTATGAAAGAACACGAAATCGCTGAACAAATACACACGGCTGCAATAAGCCTGCTGCAGGAGCCTGGCATCCAACTGGATCATGATGAGATATGCGGTTTGCTGCTGGCTGCGGGTGCGCGTAAGGGACGTTCCACCCATGTCATCAGGCTGCCGGAGGAAATGGTTGCAGAAAAACTCACGCTTTGCCCCAAAGAATTTCTATTTGCCGACCGGGATGGAAACGGCAAAACGGTCAGTGCAACGAGTGAGGCCCACATCTGGTCTGTCCCGGGACTTAAGATTTATGAAAATAATGCCATTCGCCCCTTCACCCGGGATGATATGGCAGGGGCGGCCCGACTGCTGGATCAACTGGAGAACATCGACGGTGTGTTTGGTTTTGCTCTTGATGATGTACCTCCCCGGGCCCGTGATGTGGTGGGGCTTCGTACCATCGCCGAAAATACGAAAAAACATATCCGCGTCTTGTGCTTTACGCCTCAGGGTTCAGACATGATGGTCGAAATGCAGAAAGTAGTCGGCGATTACCCCTGGTTCAGCGTCGGTTTTACGGCCCATGGACCGCTGCGCTGGACAAACCTGGCCCTTGAAATCTTTAAATCCTCCGCCGGCCATGGTATCCCCACCACCATCAATGGTGAACCGATGGCCGGTGTTTCCGGTCCGGTTACCCTGGCCGGCTCCTCGGCAGTGGGAACCGCCGAAATTTTGGCGGGCATCGTCATAAACCAGATCCTTGAGCCGGGCCGACCCTGTGTCTTTAACCTTGGACTTGCACACACATTTGATATGCGCAGGAGTACAGCAGTCACCGGCGGACCGGAAAACCATCTTTTTGCCCAAATCGCCGCCATAATGGGGCGTTTTTATGACATACCATCGGCCAGTTGGGTTTCAACCGAGTCCATGTGTCCGGATTCTCAGGCAGCACTGGAGAAAATGTGCGGATTCTTGACGCATCTGCAAAACGGTGTCTCCAATATCTGGTCGGTCGGTCAACTGCAGTCAGAGCTAAGCTACTCACCGGCTCAAGCCGTGATCGATGATGAAATCATATCTTACGTAAAACGCTACCTGCGAGGCGTTGAAGTTAATACGGAAACTTTGGCGCTGGAACTTATAAGAGACGTGGGGATATCGGGATCCTTTCTGGATCGGATGCACACGGCCGAAAATTTTCGAACGGAACTTTTTATACCCAAAATCCTGTTTCGCCAAACCCAGGAACAATGGGAGGACAAGGGCCGTAAAACTCTTGCCGAGGTTGCTGAAGAAAAAGCGGCAACGCTGATGCAAAATAACATCGACAACCGTCTGAGTGGTGAGCAGCTGAAGGAATTGGATGCTTTGGCCGTCCGGTTTGTAAGACAAGTCACGGATGGAAATTAATACAAAGGAGTTTGTATGGACACAGTAAGAATTGGTATCGTAGGCGCAAAATTTGCTGCGGATATTCACTGCGATTCCTATGCCAGAATTGATCAGGCCGAGGTGGTGGCGGTGGCGGACATTGCAGATGCATCCGAATTAATACAAAAATGGAATATCCCGGATTATTACAAAGATTACCGTGAGATGTTTAAAAGAAACGATATCGATCTTGTTTCCGTTTGTGCCCCCAACTTTTTACATCACGATGTGGCCATCGAGGCAGCCAAAGCCGGCAAACACATCATCGTTGAGAAGCCGTTCGCCACCAAAGTCGAAGATGCCGAAGAAATGGTAAGGATATCCGAAACAAACGGCGTTAATTTGATGTATGCCGAGGACTGGTGTTTTTCGCCGGCGTTGCGGCGTGCTGAAGAGATTGTCAAGGAGGGCGGGATCGGCAGGGTTTTGTTTGTCAAGGCCAAGGAAGTTCACAACGGAACCCACTCTCCCTTAGCCAAAGACAAGGAAATGTGCGGCGGCGGAAGTTTTCTGCACCTGGGAATTCATCCCATCGGCTGGCTGCTTTATTTTCTCGGCGGCCGCAGCAATCCCGTGATCGAGGTGACGGGCAAAATGACCGGCGGGCTCGAAAATAATTTTGTCCACAAGGATAACGGCGGCGAAGATTTCGGCATGGGAATGATGCGATTCAAAAACGGTGAGTTTGCTCTTGTCGAGGGCAATTATATCACGGTGGGAGGCATGGATGATAAAGTAGAAATTTACGGGACCAAAGGTGTCCTCAAGGTAGACCTGACCTTTGGCTCTCCCCTTGATTGCTATTCCAGGGAAGGTATTTCCTATTCCATTGAAAAAACCGATCACAACATCGGCTGGACCCGACCGGCAGTGGATGAATTTCTTAATCTGGGTTATGTTCCGGAACTAAAACACTTCACGGACTGCGTGATGGGCAAACAAAAATTGTTTTACGGGGTCGACGGCCGGGCGGGAATTGCCTGTGTGGGGCTGGTGAGGGCTTTTTATGAGTCCAATGAAAAGGGAAAAACCCTTTACGGAGAATGGTGCTGATGAAAGATCCATCATTAAATATTTCCGATTTCACAGTGACTATTCGTGGAATACTGCCCTTCGAGAGCCTCCCCTCAAGGACCTTCTTTCAAGAGCCTTGGGGTCGAACTATCGATTTAAAAAAGACAGGGCCTTGCGATTCAATAAATATCCAATTTTCAATAGTCAATTCCCCTATAAATCGGGATTGACGCTTCGCTACAACCCCGCGAGCGGGATCTCCGCTGCGCTAAGACCGGCTAAGCTCATCCGGGTTAGGGAATTATAGACGTGAAACCGCATGTTAAAGAAACCGATTATTTAATGCCGCTGGAGGTTGCGGGACTGGACTTCAGGAACAATTTTGTCGTCGGCTCGGGACCGGCGGTCAAGACCTTGAAAATGATCAAAGAAATTGAGCGTTGGGGCTGGGGGGCCGCAAGCCTCAAGCTTGCCATTGATCCTGCTTATATCAGCAAGCCGCCGCGGTATCGCTGGCTGAAGAAACATAAATACCACGCCTTTACCGCCGAAACACGGCTCACGTTCGAACAGGGTTTGACACTCATGGAAAAGGCCCGCAAGGAGGTCAGCGAACTGATTTTATATGCCAACATGTCCTATGCCGGCGAAAAGGGCGAGGAAGGCTGGATCCGGATGGCCCAAAAATATGAAGAAGCCGGTGCCCATGCAATCGAACTGAACATGTGCTGTCCGAACATGTCGTTTAACGTCAACACTTCCGGAGGTCAATCGAAGGTTGTTTCGGGCGCCAGTGTCGGCTCAAACCCGCAGATTGTTTCAAAAACCGCCGCCGCCGTTCAAAATGCCGTCGGCATTCCGGTATTTATAAAGCTTACCCCCGAAGGCGGTAAGATTGCCGATGTTGCCAAAGCCTGTTTTGACATTGGCATCCCCAGCGCGGGGGGCACCGGCAACAGACTAGCCATACCTGATTTCGATATCAACCGGCCCGGACAGGGGATCTGCCATTTACAGGATGAGCCGACCCTTGCCTGCTTTTCGGGGCCCTGGATCAAACCGTTGGCTCTGCGGGACGTTTATGAGATGCGAAAACAATGCCGACCTGAAAATATAGTGATGGGTAGCGGCGGAATAGAAAAATGGCGCGATGCCGTACAGATGATAATGTGCGGGGCGGATTTCGTGCAGATATGTACCGGCGTTATGCTCAAAGGTCCAAAAATACTGCCGAAAATCGTAGCGGGCATCAAACGGTTTATGGAGGAAAAAGACTACCGGAGTTACCGGGACTTTCGAGGGTTGGTTGTTTCACGCATCACACCCACCGACAGGCTCACCTTGTACCGGGGGTATGCCCGGGTTGACGAGAAAAAATGTACGGGCTGCGCAATTTGCATTGATATCGGGCATTGTTACGCCATCACCCTGGAGAACGAAAAAGCCAAAATCAACGCGCAGGCCTGCACGGGGTGCAGCACATGCACGGATATCTGCCCCGCAGCGGCGGTTGCAATGGAACAATTTGAGAAGATTACTTGTCCTTAACCTTAAACGTTGAACCCTGAGCCTGTGAATGGTTACAATAAGGGGAATTCCATGAATGATGTTAAACCGTTAGATCTTACAATTATCGGGGCCGGTATGATCGTCCACGATCTTATCCTGCCGGCGGCATATCATCTGCAACGTTCAGGGTACGTAAAAAGCATCTCGGTTTGCGGAACCCGGGCAAGTTCGCTCAAGGCGCTTGAAGACAACACCGTGATCAAGAGTGCTTTCCCGGGGCAGGATTTTACGCCTTTTCCCGCCTTTGATGCCGGTTCCAAAGGCAATCAGGAATTGTACAAAGAGGTTTTGTCCCAGATGGCGCCCCATCAGGCCGTTGTTATCGCCTTGCCGGATCAACTCCATTTCAAGGTTGTCATGGAAGTCCTGGATTTCAATCAGCACATTTTGTGTGTCAAACCTCTGGTTCTCAAATATCGGCACGGTGTCGAAATTGCGGCCCGGGCCAAAGAGAAAGGGCTTTTTGTCGGTGTGGAGTACCACAAGCGCTTTGACCGTCGATCGCTGCTGGCTCAAAAAAACTATAAAAGCGGTGACCTGGGGGAATTCATCGTCGGCGAAGCGAAAATGATCGAACCCTATTACTACCGCTCATCAAATTTTCAAAACTGGTTTACCACGGATTTTACCGATCCCTTTGTGTATGTCGGCTGCCATTATGTAGATCTTGTGTATTTTATCACCGGTCTGAAACCTGTTGAAGTGTCGGTAACGGGAGTGAAGGGAAAATTCCCTAATGGAAAAGAAGGCTATATGTGGGCTAATGGCCGGGTACGTTTTGAAAACGGAGCGATCCTTTCGGTGACGGCCGGCCTCGGGTATCCGGATGACGGTGCCGGTTCAAATGAGCAGGGCCTTTGCATGTTTTTCGAAGGAGACAACAAGGGGGCCGTACTAAAACACAACGACCAGTTCAGGGGCGTTGAATACGGCTTTGTTAAAGGCAGAGGACCCCAAAATAAACTGTTTCACTATATTAACCCGGATTTCTTCCAGCTGGTTCCCTGGGAGGGTCAAGGATACAAACCTATCGGTTACGGGCCGGATTCCGTCATGACCCATATCCGAACCCTGTGCCGCATGGAGGGCCGGGTGGAGCAAAATCCGCATAACGCCCACAGCATACGACTGGAAGCCAAATCCCGGGCGGACCGCAAAGGCCTGATTGCAACACCGGAGAATTCATACATCAACGAACTGGTGCACGAAGCCGCCCGCCTGTCTATTTTAAATGAGGGCGATATCACGCTTATTGAATACGGACCGAAACCTGGTGTGAGGCTGAAACGCGGTTGAGCCAATTTTTTTACATTTTACGAGATCTGGAGTTAATTTCATGGCAGAATATTCACTCAAACCCATAGACGTAAAAAAGGTTTCCACCCGATACCGGACGATTCAAACGAAGATCCCGGTACCGGAATCTTTGCCGATTTTTAAATCATTGAAAGCATCCGAACCACGCTCTATGCTGGGAATGCCGCCGGTAGTCTGGGATAAAGCCGAAAACTTCACTATCTATGACAAATGGGGTAATCGCTGGATCGACTGGTCGTCCTGTGTGCTTTTAGCCAATGTCGGACACGGACGCGAAAAGATCAAAACCGCCCTGAAGAAACAGATCGATCAGGGGTTGCTGGCAAGCTATGTTTTTGTCCATGAAAAGCGTGGGGAACTTACAGAAGCATTGCGGAGCTTATCACCGGACCCGGCTTGCTACAATGCATTTTTGCTCAGCACCGGCAGCGAGGCCATCGAGAATTGCATCAAGCTGGCCAGGACCTATGCCCTGGAAAAATACGGACCTGATAAAAAAATCATCATCTCCTTTACGAATGCTTTTCACGGCCGTACCCTGGGAGCCCAACTCGCCGGCGGCATCCCCAAACTCAAAAAATGGATCGGCGGCGAGGACCCGTCATTTTTCCAGGTCCCGTTTCCCGACGGATACAATGTCCGGAACACCTCCTTTGACCTGTTTATGAAAACCCTTGAGGATAAAGGAATTGAGGCTGATGATATCGCCGGAGTGTTAACGGAATCTTACCAGGGCGGGGGGGCGGATTTTCTGCCGGTTGAGTATGCGCAACAGCTGCAGGCCTTTTGTCGTGCCCATGACATTGTCGGCATCTACGATGAAGTCCAGGCCGGGTTCGGGCGCACCGGTAAAATGTTCTGCTATGAGCATTACGGTGTTGTGCCGGACTTGATTGCATGCGGTAAGGGTATCAGCTCATCGCTGCCCATTGCCGCCGTTATCGGCCGGGCGGATATTATGGATCTGTATGCCCCGGGTTCCATGACCTCGACCCATTCCGCCTCTCCCTTGTGCGTAGTAGCCGCTCTTGCCAGTCTCGAAATTTTACAGCAGGAAAATCTGGCTGCCAATGCCGCACATTTGGGAGAAATTCTGCTACCCGAATTGGAGCGTATCCGTAAAAAATTCCCAACGCGGCTTGCGGTAGTGCATGGGAAGGGATTGGTAGCCGGTATTCGGGTTGTCGATCCCGTCAGCGGGAGGCCGGCAAGTAAAACCGCCCTTGATATCAACACGGCCTGCTTCAACAGGGGTCTGCTGATGTTCGCCCCAGTGGGTCCCGGCGGTGAATGCGTTAAAATCGCTCCCCCGTTGACCATTACCGAGGAGGCCTTGAGGGAAGGTATCGAAGTGTTTGAAGAAGCCGTTGATGAAGTATTAACCCAACCCGGATAAACCGGGAAAATGAGCTAAAATGATCTAAAATTGGAAATGACTAAAATTACGGTAACGTATAATTTATTGAAGCGTTAACGACTATTTGATCTCACCACAGTGGCACAGAGATATATTTTTTTTTATTTTGGGCAAAAAGAAGAATATCTCTGTGTCCTCTGTATCTCCGTGGTAAAAAAATATTACGGCTAATACGTCACTGTAATTACGAATAGGAGCACTAAGGGTGATAATCCATGAATGACAAATGGAAGCATATACGCCGCTATGGCTTGATTGTTCTGGTTCACCTGGGATGTATTGTTATCTGGCAGATATGGATAACAGTCAGCGATATCCCCGATTATGTCATGCCGACGCCCTGGGCTACCTTGCTTTCTCTAAACGAAGACTATGGCTGGCTTCACAATACTTACATTACTGCCCTGGAAGTATTTGGCGGCTATTTTCTGGCCGTGGTCCTCGGAGTGCTAACAGCCCTCCTGTTCGCCTGGTTTAGAATTATCGAGACTTTATTCATGCCGCTCATGGTCAGCTTGAACATGATTCCCAAAGTGGCGTTGGGACCCCTTTTTATTGTCTGGCTGTCTTACGGAGTAGGTCCCAACATTTTAATATCTTTTAGTATATGCTTCTTACCCATTCTGCTGACCATGGATCGAGGCCTCAAGGAGAGTGACCCTGACCTTATCGATCTGGTACGCACTTTGAGGGCTTCACCCTGGCAAATTTTCACCAAAATCCAGCTCCCCGGTTCACTGCCGTATTTGTTTTCCGGTATGAAAGTTGCCGTGGTTCTGGCGGTCGCCGGTGCCATCGTCGGTGAATTTATCGCCTCGCAGGAAGGCCTCGGTTATCTCATGCTCCAGGTCCAGGTTACAATGGACACGGCCGCCATGTTCATGGCGGTGTTATTGATAACCCTGATAGGAGTCATCCTGTATGCCCTGGTACTGCTTCTTGAATATATATTTGTCGGACAAATTGACGAAAAAGTGTGACGATAAGGAAAAAATTAAATGAGTGAACCGTTTATTCGCCTGTCAGACGTCCGCAAGACATTCAAAAGTCGCAAGCAGGAGTTTCTTGCTGTTTCCGAAGTCACCTTTGACGTCAAGGCGGAAGAACTTGTTTCGATTGTGGGCCCGTCAGGCTGCGGCAAAACAACCATTTTGAAAATCCTGGCCGGAATTCATTCCTATGAAGGAGGAATGGTTAAAATTGGAACCGAAGCCCACCCTTTTGATCCTTCCAGGGATATCGGAATGGTGTTCCAGCAACCGCTGCTGTTGAAATGGCGCAGGATACTGGAAAATGTCCTTCTACCGGCTGAAATTCTGGGCCTGCCGCACAGGGAAAGTGTGGACCGGGCGCGTTATCTTCTCAAAATGGTCGGCTTGCATGGTTTTGAAGATAAATACCCCCATGAACTTTCAGGTGGTATGCAACAGCGTACCGCGATTGCCCGCGCACTTATCCATGATCCGAAACTCATCCTGATGGATGAACCTTTTGGCGCTCTGGATGCCTTGACGCGCGAAAAAATGAACCTGGAGCTTTTGCGTATCTGGCAAAAAAGCAAGAAAACCATTTTGTTTGTAACCCATGGGATTCAAGAGGCGGTATTCTTGGGAAGTCGGGTAATCGTTTTAACATGCGGCCCTGCACGCATGGCCGATAACATTTCCATTGATCTGCCCTATCCCCGAACGCTGGATATGAAGACCCATGAAACATTCGGCAGATATACCCGGCATCTCTATAAGCATCTCGGGATGGATTCAGAGGTTCCTCAAATGAATGAGACGTGTCGCATTGACTAAGCCGGGTATAGTGCATGGCTTGGTTTAAACATGGATATATAAATAAAATAGCCAAATTGGCCTCACACCGGTTTCAAGGCATTGCGGGCAGGTCGAACGTCGAACATCGAATAATGTATTCTGTCAATATTAAAACAGGATTCAGGTGCTGTCGTTATGCCCAAAATAAAAAAGACAGAGCAACCTGTCGGGTCGTAGCCGAAGGCGAAGCCTGAAGCGATTCAATTCTTCGAAATTCTGCGTTCAGTATTTTTCGGTTCGCTTGTTTAAAATCGATAAAGCGTAGCGCCATCAATATTCGATGTTCAGCGTTGGGCGTTCGATGTTCGACGTTCAATCAATATAACCCCTATTTCGGCATTTTAATGCTGCGATCGAGCAGATCGTTTGTGTAGGCGGTTTTTATATCGAAAGGTGCCTTAAGTTTAAAATAGGTTTCGATCAGTTTATAATCACTATCCATACGCTCCGGATCAAAATAACCCAGGGCAACACTTGTAGAGAATTTGTCCCGCATCAACTCGTTTACCAGTCCCCAGTTCGTTTTTTCATTATCAAATTTCAGCCCCGTATTGGCACTGACCAGGGCTTCAATGCAGGGGTCAGGTGTGTCGACACAGGTCTTAAAGGCCCTTTGATTAACTCGCACAAAGGCTTTGACAACCGCCGGCTTTTT
>JAJRVC010000057.1 GCA_024277475.1 Deltaproteobacteria bacterium | reverse complement strand
CTCGCGGTCATTATGGAAAATTTGGTGGCAAGTATGTGATCGAAACTCTGATGCCGGCATTGCAGGAGTTGCAAACGCTCTATGAAGAGGCGCAAGGAGACCCGAAGTTCAAGGAAGATCTGGATTATTATTTGAAACATTATGTGGGACGGCCCACTGCGTTGTATTATGCCGAGCGACTCACCCAACATCTGTGCGGCGCGAAAATTTATTTGAAACGGGAAGACCTCACTCATACCGGCGCACATAAAATAAACAACACCATTGGCAGTGCCTTGCTGACCCAGCGAATGGGTAAAAAGCGGGTGATTGCAGAAACAGGTGCCGGTCAACATGGTGTAGCTACCGCCACGGCGGCTTCTTTATTCGGATTGGAATGCGATGTGTTCATGGGTGAAGAAGATATGAAGCGGCAGTCGCTCAATGTTTTTAGAATGCGATTACTGGGAGCAAACGTGATTCCTGTCACCAGCGGCACACGAACGCTTAAAGACGCGACCAGCGAAGCCATTCGCAACTGGATCACCACTGTCGAGACCACTCATTACATTATCGGCTCGGTGGTGGGGCCGCATCCTTATCCGATGATCGTCCGGGATTTCCAGAAAATAATCGGTGAAGAGTCGACACTGCAAATAATGGAACTGGAAGGACGGTTGCCCGATACCTGTGTGGCCTGTGTTGGTGGCGGCAGCAACTCGATGGGTTTGTTTTATCCCTTTCTGGAAAACAAAGATGTAAAGCTGGTTGGAGTCGAGGCGGCAGGACTCGGAGTCGATACCGATAAACACGGTGCCTCGCTCACCAAGGGATCGGCAGGTGTGCTTCACGGAATGATGAGTTACCTTTTACACGATGATGATGGCCAAGTGACCGAGGCGCATTCCATCTCTGCCGGGCTGGATTACCCGGGTGTAGGGTGTGAACACAGTTACCTGAAAGAGTCGGGTCGCGCTACCTATGCCACCATTACCGATGCGGAAGCGTTGGAGGGATTCAAACTTTTATCCAGTAAAGAAGGAATTATTCCTGCACTGGAATCGGCGCATGCCATTGCCCATGTGGCAAAACTGGCACCGCAAATGAAAAAGGATGAAATTATTCTAGTCTGCCTTTCAGGTCGCGGCGATAAAGATGTCAATCAGGTGGCGGACAGGATGGGGGTTTCTCTGTGAGCCGTATTGAAAAACGTCTGACTTCATTAAATGGCAAGAAGGCTCTGGTTGCGTTTTATACGGCAGGCGACCCGGATCTTTCCGCATCGAAAGATATTTTTGCGGTCATCGAAAAAAATGGTGCGGATATCATAGAAATAGGGGTGCCGTTTTCTGATCCGCTAGCAGATGGTCCTACCATTCAGGCTTCTTCGCACCGTTCTTTGAAAAATGGCACGACCCTGAAAAAAATTATACAGTTGGTTGCTGATATCAGAAAAACCTCTGAGCTTCCCATTATTTTGATGACCAGTTTTAATCCTGTGTTTGTTTACGGTCAAAAAGAGTTTGTGACCGATGCCGTCAGAGCAGGAGTGGATGGCGTTATTATTCCCGATCTGCCGCCGGAAGAGGCTGAAGAGTTTCTGGAAATAGCAGAAGGCCTGGACATGGTTTTCCTGCTGGCCCCAACCAGCACACCGGATCGAGTTTTGCAGATAGGAAAAGTGAGCAAAGGTTTCATATATTATATTTCATTGACGGGTACCACAGGAACCAAAGAATCTCTTTCTGCGGGACTGGAAGAAAAGGTCACGGCAATAAAAAAATCTGTTTCCCTGCCGGCACTGGTTGGGTTTGGAATTTCCGGTCCCGAACAGGCGCGGCAGGCGGCACAGGTTTCCGATGGCGTGATTCTTGGCAGTGCTATTGTCAAACTGATTGAGACCCATAGCGATCCTGCTGAACGGGACCGTAAGCTGGCTGAGTTTTTAGCGAGCATTCAAAAAGCCATCAACCCTTGACCCGGGCACCATGTCTTCCCGGATTTCTGTAATTATTCCCGCGTTTAACGAAGAAAGCTCGATCGGGCTGGTCCTTGATGCGTTACCGCAAGAAAAACTCCAAGAGATAATTGTTGTCGATAACAGTTCTACCGATGACACCGCACGGGTAGCCGCCGAACATGGCGCACGCGTGGTAGAAGAGCCAAGAAGAGGTTATGGCTCTGCCTGCCTCAAGGGAATGGATGCGCTGGATTCACCGGATATTGTTGTGTTTCTCGATGGCGACTTCAGCGATTTTCCCGAAGAAATAGTTGACCTCGTAAAACCGATTGAAAAGGGGGATGCAGATTTTGTGCTGGGCAGTCGCATGATTCTTCCCGAGAGCCGAATGGCCTTGTTGCCGCAAGCACGTTATGGTAACCGGCTTGCTGTTTTTCTCATTAAACTGTTTTTCAACTATTCTTTTACCGACCTTGGGCCTTTCCGGGCCATTCGTTATAGCTCGTTAATGGCTATTGGAATGCAGGACATCGATTTTGGCTGGACGGTGGAGATGCAGGTCAAGGCCGTGAAGAATGGGTTGCGTATTCAGGAAGTTCCCGTCAAATACCGCGAACGGATCGGGGTTTCCAAGATAACGGGGACGGTTTCGGGCACCTTCAAGGCCGGCACGAAAATTATTTACACTATCTTCAAGTATTTGTTAACCTGAATTTATGTTCAAGAAAACCATTTTAACTTTTGCTTTGCTGGCTGTTTGCGCGAGTTCTGTGCAGGCGGTGGATGTTTCTGCTCTGGTTGAAAAAAGAATCAGTGAAGATGGCAAAACCCTTGACCTCACTGGATTGCACATTGGTACCAAGGGAGCAAAGCAACTGGCGGCAATGGAGTCTTTGTCTTCTCTCACCACATTGCATCTTCAGGGGAATAGAATAAAAGCCCGAGGAATGAAAGCCCTGGCTAAATCACCGCATCTGGCTAATCTGAAGCATTTGGACCTTTGGGGAAACCTGCTTGGAGATGTCGGATTAAAAGTGATTGCCGAATCACCTTATCTTAAAAACCTGGAGTCCCTCAAGTTATGGAAAAATGAAATCAGTGATGACAGTATGGAGTTTTTGGCCAACTCGAAGAATTTTTCTGGTTTGAAAACTTTGATGCTGAACGATAACCTCATTACCCCTTTTGGAACGGCCATCATTGCCGAATCCAAAAACTTTGTGCAACTGAAAATTTTGAACTTGTTCCGTAATGGAGTCGGGGATGGCGGTGCATTGGCATTTTCGAAATCCACACATTTCCCCAGGCTTGAATTGTTATATCTGGGTGAAAATAGTATTACGGATGCGGGGGCCGTGCCCTTGATTGAATCGCAAGCCTTTCCGGCATTGCAGGTTCTTGATCTGCGAACGAACCTTCTGGGTGAGGCTTCTGCGATGGCGGCTTTCAAGGTCAATCGCAAGGAAAAAGTGCGGGTTATTTACCGATGAGTGGTTTTATGAATTATTCAGAAACGCCAGTGATATAATCTCTGAACGATAGTTCTATTCTCAATTTAATTCGGAATTAATATGACAGTATCTGAAATTGCAAAAAAGGCTAATTCTGCGGCACTGGTTCTTGCACACCTCTCAACAGCCATAAAAAATAACGCACTCAAAGAAATGGCGAATGCGCTGGAGTCGAATTGTGCTGAAATTCTTTCGGCCAATGAAAAGGATTTGCAGTATGCCAAAGAAGAGGCCATTGCCAAGCCCCTCATCGCGCGCCTGACTTTAAATGAAAATAAAGTCCGCGGCATGGCTCAAGGAATTCGCAGTGTTGTGGCTTTGCCCGACCCTGCCGGGGTTCGTCAAAGTGCTATGGAAATGGATGAGGGATTGACGGTGTATCGGGTGAGTTGTCCGATAGGCGTTATCGGAGCTATTTTTGAGTCACGTCCCGATGCCGTTCCACAAATTTCGTCTCTCTGCCTGAAATCGGGCAATGCTGTAATTTTGAAGGGCGGGCGCGAGGCGCAAAACTCCAATAAAGTAATCGTGGGTTTGCTGACCGATGCCATCAAAAAAGTGACCGGAGTTCCGGAGGCTGCGGTGCAAATGATCGAAACCCGGTCGGAAGTTGCCGATATGCTGAAAGAGGAAAAATATATTAACCTCATCGTTCCACGGGGCAGCAACGATTTTGTGAAATATATCCAGGAAAATACCCGGATACCCGTTCTGGGGCACTCTGAGGGAATTTGTCACAACTATATCGATAAGGAAGCGGATTTAGACAAAGCCTTGCGTATTGCGCTGGATTCCAAATTGCAATACCCGGCGGCATGCAATGCGATGGAAAACCTTCTCGTTCACATTGAGGTTGCTTCTGAAATTATTCCGCAACTGGTTGAAAAGTTCCAGGAAAAAGGGGTCACGCTATTGGGATGTGTTAAGACATGCCATGTTGTGGAGACGATATCACCTGTATCAGCCAACGAGTGGGATGAAGAATACAATGACCTGAAATTAGCCATCAAAATTGTTGGCG
This sequence comes from Deltaproteobacteria bacterium, assembly GCA_024277475.1. Next base: position 876 of record JAJRVC010000057.1, on the reverse strand, counting down.
ATCTGGAAGAAGCGATCAGCTTTATCAATAAGCATGGCTCAGGCCACACAGATACCATCATCACTGAAAATGCTGAAACAGCCGAGGCATTTATGAATGGGGTGAACTCTGCCAGTGTGATGTGCAATGCTTCCACCCGGTTTGCCGATGGTTTTCGATATGGACTGGGTGCCGAAATTGGCATCAGTACCAATAAAACCCATGCCAGGGGGCCGGTTGGGCTGGAGGGCCTGGTCATCTACAAGTACAGGGTTTATGGCAAGGGTCAAATAGTCAGCGATTATTCGGGAGAAAACGCACGTTCGTTCACCCATAAACCTCTCTGACTGCAAAACGTGGATCAGAACAAGCCCAATGATGCCTTTCCTGAATTATCTTTTCCTGCTGATGACTCGGAAATTCCTGTAAAAAAAAGCTGGTGGTTATTTTTTAGTCTGCTGATTGCTACGTTAATTACGACTTATCTTGCCGGAGGTCTTTTATTCTCGCTAAGCTTGATGCTTATTTTAGGAGCCCACGAGTTTGGACATTATTGGGCAAGTAAGAAAAATGGTGTTCAATCAACACTTCCATACTTTATTCCCGCACCTCCCATATTCATAGCGGGGACTTTCGGGGCCTTCATTCAGATCAAACAGCGGATACCCAACCGCAGGGTATTGATGGAGATAGGGGCCGCAGGCCCCATTGCCGGATTCATGGTGGCCTTGCCCATGTTGGCTTTAGGGTTGTATCTATCGCGAGTGACACCTTCGGTTGCTATGGGTGGAATCAATTTTGGCAGTTCTTTCATTTTAAATTTATGTTCCCAGACTATCCTTGGGGTGGACCCAAGTTCACCCTTTATAAATATTCATCTGCACCCCATCGCTTTTG